>CALCGO010000547.1 GCA_937901055.1 uncultured Rhodobacterales bacterium | reverse complement strand
TCATTCCATCAAATAGCATGAATATGAGGCCATCAATTACCGTGGACACGCTCAGAAACATACAAAATATCTAACAGAGGATAACAAGACATGAACCACATCTTGAGCAGGCACGCTGAGGCTAGAGCCCAGCAACGAGGAATCCGAGAGTCCGACTTCCCATTGATCATTGCTACTGGAACACCAGTCGATAACGACAGTGTTTTTCTGTTGGCACAGGACGTGGATCGGGAAATTCAGCGACGTAAGCGAGAGATCTGTGCGCTGGAGCGACTACGTGGATGCCGCGTGATACTCGCGGGCGAGATGGTAGTAACCATCTATCGCCCTTCCAGCAAGACAGAAAAGAAACTCTTGCGTGGCACATTTAGACATCGCCACACTGAAACCAATCATCAATCTACTGATAGCACTCATAGGAGGCACCTCAAATGACGGATGGCGTAAATTCAGCCTTGGAGCTCGTTCTCGAAGAAATCTCCGCTGTGGAGGCACAACTCAACCATGAAGGTATGTTGGCTTTTCAAAAGAGTCGCCACAAGGACGCGGAAAGGCTGGCCCAGTCAGGTAAGCAGTTACAGGATTTCTCGAAAAAATTGAAAGCTTTAAAAGATGAGTGGTCATCAGGTATTGACACAAAAACCAGAAAAAGAGTCAAAGTGGACTCAAGCCACCAGTTAAAGGGTCATACCAAAGGGGCTAAAACCAATCTTCGGATAACCTTGGCAAACGGCAGAGTCATTCAAAGACCCACAGCCGCTGCAGCGATGATCGATGCAATAGATGCGCTAGGAGTTGAGCAGGTAATTGCTTTGGACCTTCGTGCATCCGATGTGCCACTGATCGGAACAAAACTAAGTGAAAAAAAACATTGCAGAAAAGGGCAGAAAAAATTGGGAAAGTGGCTAGTTTGTACCCACAGCAACACCATCAGCAAGAAAAAACTGCTCGAAAAGATTGGCGAAGAACTTGGACAAAAGATACAGGTCGTGATCATTTAAGCCCAGCTCTATTGTTTACCCATTAAAATCAACAGGAGAAGAAAGTTATGTGGATATTTAGTAAAGTCGGATTCTTCAGCGTAGTCCAAAAACCTGGTCAGTCATACCTGACCGTCCGCTCGAGAGTTCGTGAAGACCTGGAAAACCTCCGGGCGACCTACATGCCCGGTTTATCAGTCATTATGGCAGGAGGCGGCAAGGACTACCCCTACCGCGCCCTTATCAGCCACAACCAATTTGCCAAAGGACTTGCCGAGATAGGAAATGATATTCACTACAGTAATTTCAAAAATGAAGTGGCGTCAAAAGACACGGCGAGAGCGCAGGTGTACGGCAATGTTTGGAGCAATATGCTCAATACAGAGAAACCACACAATGAGGAAGCAGAGTTAAAACGGCTATCTGTTGGGGGTGTGGTGCTCAATGAGTACAACGAAATCCTCCTGATTGAGCCTACTAATCACTACGACGGTTATGTTTGGACTTTTCCCAAAGGAAGCCCTAATAAAGGAGAGTCATTCGAGAGTGCTGCGAAAAGGGAAGTATTGGAAGAATCCGGGGTAGCGGCAGAGATAGTAGGCCTAGTTCCTGGCCAGTTCGAGGGTGGAGCAACAGTGAACTCCTATTTCATTATGCGCGCAACAGGGAGCGAAGGACCGATTAAAAGTGATGAGGTGATGGACATTGCATGGGTGAGCTCGGGCCGAGCCGCCTCAATGATCGCACAAACAACCAACAAAAAAGGACAAAAACGTGACTTGGAAATTCTTGAGGCTGCTATCGATTCAATCTAACCGAATATGGGTTGTACTAACCCATAGGAGAGCTTAGTCTTGACCAACTCGATAACAGAATACGACGCAGCAATTGCTTATGCCAATGCATGGAATAGTCTCGACTGCACTGGCTTAATAAGCCTGTTAGCATCCGACGCGCAGTACACCTCTCAGTACACCTATTCCGAAATAAACGGCCGTGATGATGTCGCTAAACACATTTGTGAAAAATTTAAGGCCTGCGAAGAAGAAGACTCAAAAATTGAAGCCATTGTTTCAATAGCAACCAAAATCGCTCCGGGAAAAAGCTGTGTCTTACTTATCCGGGAAAGTGATAACGTTCTCTTCGTTTTCGAAACTAGAGAGAACGAAATATTCCGCATCAATCTTTGTGTCACAGAAATATACGGTCCCTTGCCTCTTTCTGCCGATGAACCATCAATCCGTGCAAGCGTTTACTTCAAGTTACCTTCTGTAACACTGGAGGAAAGGCTTGGAGCTTTGTATCAAATGCATGTGAATAAGATTGCTCAGAGCGACGGGGCATCCGGTGGATATTGCTGGAGTAATGACAGAGTGGCAATAAATACGCTTCAGAAGAAGCTTGAGACAGGATGTGCCTACGCTATGGTTGCGAAACCTGGTAATGCTGCTCTGAGCAAGCGTATTGAGGCACTAGATCTCTATATTGAAGCTTGCAAGCAGGCGAGCGTCGCGCTAGATCAAGTAACCTCTGCGCTTAACTGCATAGAAGATAGCGTCTGACCCGGTACTGTCAAGTTAAGGGCTAATCGGTCAAACTGATGGAATGAATCAAACAAAC
>CALCGO010000546.1 GCA_937901055.1 uncultured Rhodobacterales bacterium | reverse complement strand
AGGGAGGCTATCCGCCCACGCATCGAATCCGCCCCAAGAAACAAGGTTTCGGACGGGCCCCGCGCGTTGAGCAAACGGTCGGTGAAAATGTATCCACGATCAGGGTCGGCACACAGCTGGATCTCGTCTACCGCTAGGAAATCAGCACCTATGCCAACCGGCATAGCCTCGACCGTGCAAACCCAGTACTTTGTGCGCGGCGGAACAATGCGTTCTTCCCCTGTCACTAACGCAACAACCGAAGGGCCACGCAATGCGACGATGCGGTCGTAAACCTCGCGTGCCAAAAGCCGCAACGGAAGGCCGATCACACCGGTTCGATGCGACAGCATGCGCTCAATCGCATAGTGGGTTTTGCCAGTGTTGGTCGGGCCTAGAACGGCGGTGATGGTTGGCTGCATACTCGGGACTTAATGTTACAACTCGACACCGTCAATGATCGGGCGCAAAGCAATTAGCGCCTCGTTCACGTTCTCTAGGTGCGGATGTATTTCGCGGGCCATGGTGTAAGCCTTATATGCGCCCTCATAATTGTCGAGTTCTTCGAATATCAAACCCAGCCCGTTCAACGCCCCAAAATGACTAGGGTTACGGCTTAAGGTCTGCTGGATATACGAAATTGACAACGCATATTCGTCTATAAGGTAGTAAACTGGCGCCCGTGCGTTCCACGCTTCGGCGAATTCAGGTGCATGGTCAATAAGGGCCGACAAGTGCTCGAGAGCCTTGGGGTAATCCTGATCATCGATTGCGAATTGCGCGCGCTCCATTAATAAATCCATTGATGCCGAGCCGGAGCGAATCCATATCTCGATGATCTCCCATTCTATGTCATGGTAGTTTTCAGCGTCGGATTCGTGCAATTGTGCAAACAGTTCGTCCAGATGCAACTCAGCGTCCTCAACCGCATTACCAGCATCTGCGGTGGCGGTGGTTACAAGAAACTGTAACGCCAGTATAAATAATATGCTTGTTAACCGCACAGAACGCCCCGTTTCAAAGCCAAACCCTCACCTAACGCAACGATAGGTGCTTCCTAGTCTTCCATTATAGCCATCTCCACCATAGGTTACACCAAACTTTATAACTTCGGAGACAATTATGAGTGATATCCTAGAAACTGCCGTCAGCGCGTTGAGCAGCAAAATTGACGGCCAATCCTTTGACGCTTCGGTGAAATTCGCGCTTGAGGGCGTTGGCGCCATCCGCATCGACGAGAGCGGCGTGAGTGTTGATGATGGCGATGCAGATTGCACTCTGTCTGCTGATCCCGAGCTTTTTCAGGCCATAATCGAAGGGGATACCAACCCGACGGCGGCATTTATGACCGGCAAACTTAAAATTGACGGTGACATGAGCGTGGCAATGAAACTGGGCTCTTTGTTAGCCTGATGAACACCGCGCCCCTCCATGATTTGCTTAATGTTCCCGCGGGTGGGGAGGCGATTTTTGTGTCAGCTCAGGATGGCACAAAAATTCGTATAGCTTATTGGCAGGGCGGAAATCGTGGCACAGTGTTGCTGCTTCCGGGGCGGACCGAATACATCGAAAAATACGGTCGCGTAGTTTCAAAGTTGCAAGATCGCAACTTGAATGTCGTCATTATTGATTGGCGTGGGCAAGGATTGTCGTTTCGCCATGACGGGCGTCGCGATCGTGGATATGTCGAAAGCTTCGCGCACTACCAGCAAGACATTGCTGCGGCCATTAATGCCTCGGAAATTATGGCGCTTGAAGGGCCCCGCTTGTTGTTTGCGCACTCCATGGGTGGATGCATCGGTTTGCGGGCGCTTGTCGGTGGTCTTGACGTTAAGGGCGCAGTTTTTTCTAGCCCGATGTGGGGCGTTCCCGGCTCTACTGCGGCCAAGTTCGTCCTTAGTGTGGTAAGCACTCTGGGTCGGCCGTTCGGACAGCATAAAGCACTGGTTCCGGGAAAAGAGCCCACATATTATGCCTCAGCCAACCCTTTCGAGGGCAACGAACTGACAAATGATCCGGAGTATTATGCGATGTTCAAGTCGCACTTGGAGGATCAACCGGACTTGGGTCTAGGCGGACCAACGATCCATTGGGCAGCTAAGGCAATAGAAGAAATGAAGGCCCTAACGAAAGCCAGCGTGCCGGACATTCCAATTTTGACGTTCATGGGGACCGAGGAGATTGTGGTTGATGGTGAGGCTATCAAAGCGCGTGCGCCAACCTTCCCGGATACGACGCTAGAAATACTCGCCGGTAGCAAACATGAAGTGTGGATGGAACAGCCTGAAATCCAAACACAGGTTTGGGATATTACGGACAAATTTCTAGACCAAATACTTTAGACGCCAGAATTTCTTACAAGAAAGAC
>CALCGO010000545.1 GCA_937901055.1 uncultured Rhodobacterales bacterium | reverse complement strand
CGAGTTGATGCCGTGGCGATATAACTCAGAAATGTAGGCGACGGACGCTTACGATTAAAATGAAATAGATGCGGAAACAATACAAAGCTGACATCAAATACAAGGCATTTGCGTATTAGGTAGGCATTGATTATCAAGTCTATAAATTTGTTGATAAAACGGACTTAATTTATGACATCTAATAGACACTTTGTGACATTTTTTGCTTTTTCGGACGATAATGAATTGGCGGCTTTAAAAGACGACAACAACCGAACCATTGATTTTTATCTTAAGTCCCTTCTTGAGGCTCAGATGAGACTTCCAAATTTGGTGATTTATTCAGATTCGTCGACAATCCGCAGAATTCGAGAAAAAGAAGAGTACGTTCACCTGAATTTGTCATCAATAGATACGACGCAGCTGGATGAAGATCGAAGGAAATTTGAACGGTTGTTGAGCAGCGGCGTCAAAAGTATGATGAGTCGGCAAGAAGTTGGAAACTTTGCACATGCAAACTACTTGGCAATCATACACAATAAAATTAAATATATGATGGAATATGCTGCAACCAATAATGTAAAAAACGAGCCAATCGTTTGGGTGGACGCAGGGATATATTCGACAGGACACACACATTTTCATGGCTCTCAAAATTACCAAATAGAACCGATGGATACAGCGAGATTTAGATATGCAGTGTCATTTAAGTTTGTGGATCTATTTAAAAAGAGTCTACTGGCGTCAATCCTACTTGGAACCTCCAAAACACAACTTTGTGCCCCTGTCTTTTCCATAAATTCAGACGACTTGCTTGAAGTTAGTAATGAAATTACCCGAGTTGTAGATTACACGATTGAACAGTATTCATTCATCCCAACAGAACAATGTTCCTACCTAATTGCCCTCATAAACCTGAATATTGCACCCAAATATATCGTAAAACATTATCGCGGAATATATAGCTATATGCTTGGTGTAAAATCTTCATCTGTCCGTTCAAGAATAACATCCGCGTTGATAATGAAACTGTTGAGAAATGAAGTGGCTCGTGCGTTTCCATAATACTAGAGGCCGTTTATTTGGACGCATACTCCAGCCAACTGACGGTTGGCATTTTTTTGCCCATTCCAACGAACGCTTGCCATCAACCTCCAACGGGTAGCCCCTGCCAGTGCCCTCATATTGCCACAAATACTTTCTAAGGTCCCTCACACGTTGTTGGGCTAGCTGCGTGGATTAACCAGTTGTTCGGAGCATACAATAACGGCCTGCAAGTTTGGCCGCGGTTAAAGCAAGGTTTGTGAAGAATTATGATGCAATTTAGACTACGGAACAAAATGGCTTTGATTGCCAGCACGCTGCTGCTTTCCTTCGCGCTCGCGATTCCCGGTGCAGCCACTGCCCAATCGCGTGCGCAGAAATCCATTATTACCGAGTTGCTATGGCAAAGCCTGTTGCGCTGCTATGTTGCGCCCTCCGACCGGATGTCTAGCGACGACGAGGTCGTGTTGCGTGTCGAATTGAACACCAGCGGTGATATATCGAATCTACCGGATCTCATGTCCCCCACGACGCTTTCCAAAGCCGAACGAGGATTGCTGCGCGAAGCCACCGCAGCGATTATTGATTGCACGCCGATCATTTCGGGGCGCGGCGAAAAGTCTATCTATGGACGGTTTGATATGGTTATCAACCGCGAAGGCCTCGCCCTGACCAATGTCGATGCGTATGTCGGCAAAGCCGACGTAATTCCGACACTGGATTCACTTGAAATCGCGGAACCGGATTCGGTGCTGGTTGAAATCACACCGGCGGAAGAAGAAACGGCCTCGGCCGAAGAGCCCGTTGATGCCGTTCCTACCACGGCGCCGGCCAGTGGGGAACCCGCGACCCTCGCCACCGAAACAGCGCTTGAGATAACCCGCACCGACCGTCGTGAAATTCAGCGTCGCCTTGTGCTGCTGGATTACAACACACGTGGTGTGGACGGGGTATTTGGTAACGGCAGCCGGACTGCTATTAGCGAATGGCAAGGTGATAACAACCAGCCCAGCTCGGGCTACCTCGATTTGAATCAGTTGGTTATGTTGCGGGAAATGTCGCAAGAGAAGTACGATGTGTGGCAGGCACGTCCGAAACGTTACACCGACGGAAATGGCTGTTTGCGCGAACCCAACGGGAAGATTATTCAGGGCAGCTCCTTCAAGTGTGACCTTTCGGCGGCGTCGCAAAGCATGGGGCTTTCGAAGTAGCTCCACTATATAGTTGTTCGCGCGCATTTGCCTTGCTAGCGTTGCGAACCAAATCAGGAGCCGACCTTTGCCCCAAACACCGCCAGTATGGTGCGTAGCCAACGACCTCTATC
>CALCGO010000544.1 GCA_937901055.1 uncultured Rhodobacterales bacterium | reverse complement strand
AGCTTGTGTGGCTAAGTTTCAAATCCGCACTACGACAATCGCGATCGGCCCGAGCACTAAATCGCTTCGCGATAGGGGCGCTTGTTTCAGGCGTTGCGCTGAGCTGGGATTTGTTTCGCGTTTTGTGATGTTGGGTGTGTGCTGTTGGTCGAGGTGATTTTGCCTCGATTGACAGAGGACATTCCGATGAACATTCAGCATTCCATACCAATGACACCGCTTCGTGCGCGCATGATTGCGGATATGACGGGGCGCAATCTCGGCCCTGCATCCCAGAGTAGCCACCTGCGCGCCTGTAAGCGTTTTACGGCCTGGCTCGGGCGCTCACCAGAGGCTGCTACACCGGACGATGTGAAGTATTTCCAACAGCATCTGATTGAGAGCGGGGCCAGCATCGGCACGCGCAACCAGACCATGACCGGGGTCAAGTTTCTGTTCCGCGTGACCCTGAGACGTCATGATCTCGTGGCTGAGATTTTTCACCTTAAAGAGCCGGTAAAGATACCGCTGGTTCTCAGCAAGAAGGAGATCAAGCGCATCTTGGTCATGGCCCCCAGCCTTAAGGCACGGGTGATGTTGTCGCTGGCCTATGGCTGCGGGATGCGCGCAGGCGAAGTTGTGCGGCTCAAGGTCGGCGATATTGATAGCGATCAGGAGATCATCCGCATCGTGCAATCGAAGGGGCGCAAGGATCGCAACGTCATGCTGCCTTTCGATATTCTGAGCCTTCTGCGCGGCTGGTGGAAAGAGCGGCCAACCGGTCAGGACAAGGATGTACCAGCGTCCGAACGTGTCCTTTTCCCCGGCTATCGTGGCAAGCACCTCTCGGCTCGACAAATCTCGCGACTGTTCAAAGAGACCGCGCGGGAAGCTGGGATCACCAAGCCGGTCACACTGCATACGTTGCGGCACAGTTTCGCCACCCACCTGCTGGAACGCGGGGTCGATATCCGCGTCATTCAGGCGCTTCTGGGCCATGCCAAACTAACGACCACGGCGCGCTATGCCAGCGTGGCCACCGGCATGATTGCGGCGGTGGACAGCCCCCTAGATGATCTGAATGGAACCAAGCGGAAGAAGGACAAGCCTAAGCCTTCATAGGCCACCATGCCCGCTCCATCACTGGAGGTCGCAGATATCTTCCGTGACCATGGTGCTGCCTGGCGTGCGGCAAACGCAGGGCACGTCAGCCTGAACCAGTTCAAAGTCATGAGCGCCATAGAGCGCTGCCGCACAGCGGCGCTTGGCGGTCATGTCGCGCGGTGCGCCGACTGTGCCCATGAGCACATCGCCTACAACTCATGCCGCAATCGGCACTGCCCAAAATGTCAGTCGGGTGCCGCCAAAACTTGGCTGGCAGCACGTGAGGCTGAACTGCTGCCTGTGCGATACTTCCACCTCGTGTTCACCCTGCCCAAGCCCATTGCCGATATTGCCCACCAAAACAAACGCGAGATCTACAATCTATTGATGCGGGCCAGCGCGGACACGGTGATCAAGATTGCCGCCGACCCCAAGCACCTTGGTGCCCGGGCAGGCATAACTTCGGTCCTTCACACCTGGGGCTCAGCAATGACGCACCATCCCCACGTCCACATGATCGTCCCGGGCGGTGGTTTGTCTGCGGACGGCACAAAATGGATCGCCTGCCGCAAGAACTTCTTCCTATCCGTCCGCGTGCTGTCCCGTTTGTATCGCCGTCTCATTCTGGAAGGGCTGACCAAGCTGCACAAAGCCGGGAAGCTGCGCTTCTTCGGCGATCACGCTGACCTCACCGATCGAGATGCCTTCGGCACTTTCCTTACGCCACTGCGCAAAATCGACTGGGTCGTCTACGCCAAGGAACCCTTCGCCGGGCCCAAATCCGTGCTGACGTATCTGTCTCGCTACACCCACAGGGTGGCCATTTCCAACAGCCGACTTATCAGTTTCGACGCGCGCAGCGTAACCTTCCGCGTCAAAGATTACCGCCTCAAAGGTGCCGGACGTCACACCACTATGACCCTAGCCACAAACGAGTTCATCCGCCGGTTCCTGATCCACGTATTGCCCAGAGGCCAGCACCGCATCCGTCACTATGGCTTCTTCGGAAATGGCAGCCGTGCAGCCAATATCGCCAGGATCAGGCAGCTGCTCGGAGTGCGCGCATTCGAGCAGGACCACGACAACAACACCAGTCATACAGTGGAACCTGTCCGAACACTCGCCCTGCCATGCCCCTGTTGCGGCGGACAATTGATCATCATTCACGCAATCGCCCCAGCACAGCACTCCAGAGCACCGCCAAAACCACAAAAGGCCGCAGCATGACCTGCGCACAGTACATCAAGAACGACACTCGCAGCCGCAGGCTATATCTCCTGCGAACCAATCATCACACGCTAATCAAACCATCGATGTGGCAAAAGTTGATGACGTCGACAAAATACCCTGCATATCGACCAAATGCTAGCAAGGCCGACCCCGCGCTTAACCTACCAGGGCCCGTTCAACAGGCCT
>CALCGO010000543.1 GCA_937901055.1 uncultured Rhodobacterales bacterium | reverse complement strand
ACGAACGAGATGTTCGATCTACTGCAGACCAAAGGATATGTGGAACATCGGCAGAACCCTTACCGCGAAGTTGGGTTGCGGCCACAGCACGCAGCGTACCATGATGCCTCGGAAAGCGAGATTGCAAAGGTTGCGGACTGGGTCGTCTGCATGGATGTGGACGAATATATCAACGTTCATGTCGGCGACGGCACGCTGCACGATTTATTCGCGGCGGTGGGCGAGGCAAATATCATTTCGATGACGTGGCGGTTGTTCGGGAATGCTGGGATTGTTGATTTCAAAGACAAATTCATTACCGAGCAATTCTTCCGCAGCGCGCCCAAATTCATCCGCAAACCGCATCAGGCGTGGGGGTTCAAGACCATGTTCCGCACGCTTGGGCACTACAAGAAATACGGGGTGCATCGTCCCAAAGGGTTAAGGCCAGAGATGTTGGACCAAGTCAAATGGGTGAATGGTTCTGGCAACCCTGTGCCTGCTAAAATGTTGCGGACGGGGTGGCGCAGCTCGACCGCGAATTGGGGATATGGATTGGTGACGCTGAACCATTATTCCTTGCGATCCGCCGAGAGCTATCTGGTAAAGCGCTTCCGTGGGCGGGTGAACCATGTGGATCGCGATCAGGGCTTAACCTACTGTTTTGTATGAACAATAATGCGACGGAAGATCGTTCGATCTTGGATAAAATCCCGCGTGCGAAACTGGAATTCGATAAATTCATGGCAGATCCCGACATTCGGGCAATGCATGGACGCAGTGTTATCGCGCACAAACAACGAGTTCAATCGCTGTTGCAAAGTGACGACTACAAAGCGCTGTTTAACGAGGTTACGGGCGAGCGTTTGAACGCCCTGTCGAAAATGAACCATCACTTTGGGTCACAGGTGTTTGGTGATGGGCCGGATTCAATTCCGGTGGATTTCCATACCCAAAACACGACCCATGAGGAGGCTCCGCCGGATGTACCGACGGACCCAAATCCGCCGGCAAAACCGTATTTCTCTTAGTGTCTAAAGTGGCGCATTCCTGTGAACACCATCGCGAGGCCAGCTTCGTCTGCGGCGGCAATCACTTCCGCATCACGCATTGATCCACCCGGTTGAATGATTGCGGTTGCCCCGGCCTCGGCGGCTGTAATCAAGCCATCAGCGAAGGGGAAGAAAGCATCGGATGCGACAACGGAACCAACGGTTGGCACTTCGGATAGCCCCAACACTTCGGCCATATCCTGCGCTTTGCGCGCGGCGATGCGGGTTGAATCTACACGGCTCATCTGCCCCGCGCCAATCCCTACGGTTGCCCCGTCCTTGACGTAAACGATCGCGTTGGATTTCACGTGCTTGGCGACGCGCCATGCGAACATCAGGTCGGCAAGTTCAGCGTCCGTAGGCGCGCGTTTGGTGACGACTTTCAGGTCGTCCATCGAAACATAACCATTGTCGCGATCCTGTACTAAATAGCCGCCGGTCACTTTGCGCCATGTACGCCCACCTTCACGAACATCCGGTAAACCTCCCGTCGTTAGCAACCGCAAGTTCTTCTTATTTGCAAAAATACTCATCGCCTCGTCTGTAACATGCGGGGCGATTACGACTTCTGTGAAGATTTTCGAAATCTCGGTGGCTGTGGCTGCATCGAGTGTTTGATTGAGTGCGATGATACCGCCAAAAGGCGAGACGTTATCGCAGTTGAAAGCGTTCTGGTAAGCCTCGGTCATTGTTGCACCGCGCGCTACGCCACAAGGGTTGGCGTGCTTGATAATGGCGCAAGCTGGGCCGTCGGCTGGGTCGAATTCGGCTACCAGTTCAATGGCGGCGTCTGTGTCGTTGATGTTGTTATAGGATAGTTCTTTGCCTTGGTGTTGGGTGGCCGTGGCAACACCCGGGCGGTCCGTTCCATCGACGTAGAAGGCTGCGGACTGGTGCGGGTTTTCACCATAACGCAATGTCTGCGAAAGAGTGCCTGCGATGGCACGGCGGCGCGGTGTCGGGCGGTCGATTGCATCTGCCATCCATGTGGATACGGCTGCGTCATAGGCGGCCGTGCGCGCGTATGCGATCTGTGCCAACTTCTTACGGAACTTGGCACAGGTGGCGGCGCCTTCGTGGTTTTCCAATTCCCAGATGACGTCGGAATAATCTTCAGTATCCACCACGACGGTAACGAACCCGTGGTTTTTGGCGGCTGCGCGGATCATGGCGGGGCCGCCGATGTCGATGTTTTCTACGCATGTGTCATAGTCTGCGCCCGCGGCTACGGTTGCTTCGAACGGATAGAGGTTAACCACAAGCAGGTCGATTGCGCCGATACCATGTTCCTTCATTGCTGCAATGTGACCGTCGTTGTCGCGCAGTGCCAGAAGGCCGCCATGCACCATAGGGTGAAGGGTTTTGACGCGACCGTCCATCATTTCGGGGAAGTTCGTGATTTCGGATACGTCTGTAACCGCAAAACCAGCATCGCGGATGGCCTTGGCTGTGCCGCCTGTCGAAAGCAGTTCTACGCCTTTGGCGTCCAGAACTTTGACTAGTTCGATCAATCCCGTTTTATCAGAAACGGAGAGAAGGGCGCGCCGGATAGGCACGAGATTCGTTGTCATGGTGAGGTATCCTACTTTTTTGGGGGCTAAAGCTCTTTGTCTTTAACCCGCTTGAAAATCCAGGTGATGCGGTCCGAATAGTCCAATACGCGGCTACTTACCACGATCTGTTTTGTCGCGCGTGGTTTGTGACGCCATTGATCCAGAAATACCGAGGGCTCCAACGTCAGCAATCCACCTTCGTGGCGGAAAACCCAGACCTCTTTGTTTGGCAATTGCAGGGCAACAGATTTGTTGTCCTCGGACAGTTTTGTCTTAACATCGGGGTGCAGGTGGAAATGCGCGGTGTAGGCGACGCCAAGGCTTGGAACAGCCGCGATTGCATTCTTGAAAACCTTGCGGTCCTTCTCTGATGTTGCAGTCAGACTGTCCTGCCCGCGAAATTCCCGCCCGTCTGGGCTCAGATAGATGCGGCGTTGATGAATTAGGCCGTAGTCAGCAACGTAACCGTCATGCGTTGCGACCAACCAGTTTCCTTGCTGATCCGCTTTGCGGCTGCGTGTAACGTTTGCCGGAGTGTCCAGAAGTCGCTCGCCGAAGGTTTTGCTGACAACACCCGAAGGGGCGATGCGGGATGACGAGAGTTTCTCTATGGCTACGGTGTTGTGTGCAACGGTCGCGCGACATTTGCGCTCCCATGAGGCGCTAAATTTTTGCCCTGCGCCGCAATTCACGACGATGGGATGACGGCCCGAGGACATCTCGAATGCCGAAGTGCTGGCGTGTGCGTGATGCGACACTGGCAGGGCAGGTGGCGCTGCACAGTCGACCAGTAATGTGATGCGAGCGGCGGTAAGGCGGTCGTAACCCATGGCCAGTTCGCCGATGCGGCTTGTGCGGATGCGGCTGTCAGACAAGACTTGGTCCAGCTGCCCTTCGCGCCCGCGGCCGCCACCGTGGAAACGGGTGAGGTTGCCGTCGCCCAAGCGTAGGCCACGCAGGGTTGGGGCGATGCGCTCTAACGCTTCAACGAGGCGTTCGTCTGGTTCTACTTTCGCGTCTTCTAGTGTGCGGTAGACCCATGTGAGGAGGGTGAAAATCTCCATCAATTCTTCGGGGTTACGGGTGGGAATGCCACCGTTTTCACCGATGTGACGGGCACACTCGACGCCGATAGCTTTGTTGGCGGATTTCAACGATTTCTCGCGACCGGAGAATGAGACACCAGCGAAGACTAATCCTGCCAGTGCTTCTAGTCGTGGCTGGCCCGCGGGTTCTTGGCGCCACGTTTTACCCAAATAATTCAACTGACGTGCAAGCGACCGCAATACATTAAGTGCATGGGGTTTTTCGAGGTCGAGGAACAAGAACCGTGCATGGGCGCAAATTCTAAGTACTCGACTGCCGGTCATTGCTGGTGTCCAGCCATCGCCTTTGCCCGTGCCATACCGCGTAATCCAGTCCATCGTCCATGCTTGAGCTAGATGTCTGGATTCCGCATCGCCAACGGCGGCGAGGTCGTCCAGCCACAAGAACCCGTGCATTTCAGCTGTGAAATCGGGTGTTGGCGAGGTGATTGACCAAATGGATTTGGTCGACGCCTCGATCAAATCGCCAGCGAAGTAAAACTGTCCTTCGGTTAGTTGTTGGCCGACTTCGAATGCACCAATTGTTCTGGGCTCGGGAAAATGGTCGAACTGTGTCGGGATATTTCTGGCTTTGGCCTGCCGCGCGCGCATACGGTTCCACATGGCCGAATTGGCACGGTCGATGCGCGTAAAGCTGGCGCGGAGTTTCCAGAATGTGTCAGACATGGTGTTTGGCTCTTCAAGGGGCTTTTAGGTATTTACTATTTGTTAAGGTGGCTTGCCACTCGGTCAAATCCGCCTTCTCGATGATCGTGGCATAAAACCCGTCCATACCACCACGTTCGGCCCAGAAATCAGGACGCAAGCGTAGGCCGCCGTCGCTGCTCATCCATGCTGATGGAAGATCAGGCAGGTTGGTGTTCGCTGGTAGCTGTTTGGCGTTGTCGTGGTTTTGCAGGAATTTGGTGATCTGTTCTTCGCCCTCGGAGGGTAGCAAGGAACAGGTGCAATAAACGATTTGCCCACCCGGTTTTAGCCATTCAAAAGCGCGCGATAGAAGTTTTTGTTGCAAGCGTAGGAGTGGTTTCAAATCGCCGTCTTTGCCAAACGGTAGATCAGGGTGGCGACGGATGGTGCCGGTGGCCGAACAAGGCGCATCCAGCAGGATCATATCGACCGGTTTGTCAGGCGCCCAACGAACGATGTCCGATGCGATAACCTTGGCCGTCAGTTTTGGGCGTTTCAGATT
>CALCGO010000542.1 GCA_937901055.1 uncultured Rhodobacterales bacterium | reverse complement strand
TAGCCTTCCAACAACTCGATGCCGTTGCCAATGGCCCCCACAGGGCTTATTAAATCGTGGCAAATGCGCGAAGATACCAGCGCGTCGATGGAATGCGCCATCACAATTCACCGGAGGATGCGATGAACCAGTTTCTTGAACCAGGCAATCTTGTCCGGCACCCCGACCAACCCGATTGGGGCCTTGGGCAGGTGCAATCGGTCATTAACGACCGCATCACGGTCAATTTCGAGCATATGGGAAAAGTCGTCATCATCGGGTCGCAAATCCTTCTGGAGCGGGAATACGGTAAATAGTTTGATTTCGTTAAGGTAGTGTTAATGGCGTTGAATGCAACCGCAAAGATGCGCCCATATGACCAAGGCTGGCAGTTGCACCTACACCCGGAACCCCATAGATTAGCGCGACAAAAGGGGCAGGAATTTTATGACAATCGACACAGATCGTTTTGAAGTCCGCCTTGCGGAAACCGAGCAGGATGTCGCCGCCGCGCAACGTCTACGCTATAAGGTTTTCGTCGAGGAAATGGGTGCGCAAGCCAGCCCAGAAGAACACGCCGCGCGGCTGGAACAAGACGAATACGACCCATATTTCGAACACCTGTTGTTGATTGATACGCACGCGAGTGGTGACCCGCTCGACAAGGTTTGCGGTGTTTACCGTCTGATGCGCGGCAGCACAGCGCGGGCGGGGATCGGGTTTTACGGGGCGTCGGAATATGACCTTTCGAAGTTGGAAAATTTGAAGCGAGAGACGTTGGAACTCGGACGTTCCTGCGTTGCAAAAGAACATCGCGGTGGCCTTGGTATGCACATGATGTGGGATGGTTTAGGGAAATATGTCACGAAGCACGACATCGGTGTGATGTTCGGGGTCGCCAGCTTCCATTCCGCCGACCCAGCCCCGATCGCAGAGGCGTTGGCCTACTTGCACCACAACCACCTCGCGCCACCGGAATTGCGCGTCAAAGCGCGCCCTGAACATTTCGCCGAGATGAACTTGATGCTCGCCGATGCGATAAACAAACCAACAGCACTGAATCTTATCCCGTCGCTTATCAAAGCCTATCTGCGATTTGGCGGATATGTTGGCGAAGGGGCGTTTGTGGACCATGATTTCAACACGGTCGACGTATGCCTGATTATGGACACACAAACCATGACCGAAAAATACCGAACCTTTTATGGGCGCAAAAGGAGAGCATGATGGAAGAGCGCGACGTCTTTATCCCCTTGCCCAAATTCTATCACTGGCCGAGCATCATCTTTCGGATGGCGATTATGGCCCTAGGGTCTGTTGTTCTCGTTTCCTCGTATATGCTGTTCCACGTTGTGGAAAAAGCACTGCCGCGTCTGCATGTAACGTCAATCATCGCGACCCTTTGGGGGCGATTGGGTCTGCTCGTCAGCGGTGTGAAGCTGGAGGTCGTAGGCAAGCATATGAAGCACGGCGGGGCGCTGGTGGCCAATCATTCATCGTGGCTGGATATTTTCACCTTCCACAGTGCGGCGCACATATCATTCGTCTCGAAGGCCGAGGTGAAAAGCTGGCCCGTCATCGGGTTTATGGCCCGTGCCACAGGTACATTGTTTATCGAGCGCCGCCCGTCTTTGGCCAAAAAACACCAGTTGGCTTTGTTGGAGCGTCTGGACCGCGGCGATCAGCTTTGCTTCTTTCCCGAAGGCACCAGCACCGATGGCCGTCGAATTCTGGAGTTCAAATCCACCCTGTTCAGCGTCTTTCACACGCCAGAGCTAATCGACCATGTCTGGGTCCAGCCAGCCACCGCGACATACTTTGCGCCGAACGGGCAGGCCGAGGATTTTTATGGTTGGTGGGGAGAGATGGATTTTGCACCACATATATTCGCCGTGCTGGCCTATTCACGTGGTGGCCGTGTGCGGGTAACCTTGCACGACCCTGTTAAAGCCAGCGACTTTGACACACGCAAAGAACTGGCCCGCTATTGCGAGGCGCAAGTGCGGGCAGGGTTCGCCAAGGACTTGGGGACTGAGGTTACTGAAGTTTCGCGATGATCGCCTGTAGGGCGGCTACCGGACCCTCATCTGCTGACCAGATTTCCGAACCGACACACAGAAAATCAATGTGGTCCTTCACGGCGGCAATTGCCTCAAGCGTTGCATTACCTTCGGCCACTACAGGTACTTCGATCATTTCGGACCACCACTGGAACAGCTCCGCATCGGCAACGGATCCGTCACCCAACGCGCTGCCCCCGATGGGACCAAACGAGATATAGTCCGTGCCGATTTCAGCCGCCGTCATACCCGCATGTTTGGAACTGCCACAATAGGCCCCGACAATAGCGTCGTTGCCCAGCTCCTCGCGTGCGTCACGCACATGGCGTGAACTGCTGTTCAAATGCACCCCGTCCAAACCGTGCGGCTTAACCATGCGGTAATGGTCGTCGATAACAATCGCCACATCACGCGCATGACAGATTTCACGCAGGGTGTCGGCGGCTTGCGAAAGCTCCCGTTCGTCCGTGGTTGTCAGAGATATCCGCACGCATATAACCGGAACGGTATCCAGCACGGTTGCCAATTGCGGTGCAAACTCCGCCAAGTCAAAGCTTTGCGGGGTGGTCAGGTAAATCTGTGCGGAATCGGTGGTCATATCGCGGCCTCTATTTTGTTCAATGCCCTCTTATCGTGAAGGTTGGGCAGGGTCCATAGTGGCAGTATGGGGAATTGAAATGTGAGGATACTCCGCCTAGGTTGGTTTTCGAACACAGGCGGAGCATTTAATGACACAACATTTACCAGATTTGACGGTGCGTCCGGCAAGACAAAATGACATTTCCGAGTTACGCGCGCTGCTAAATGAAATTGTTGAACTGGGCGGAACCACCGCAATTGAAACTCCGTTAACAGACGAAATGTTTAAGGCGTATTTTTTGCACGGCGACGCCCATATTTGTTGCAACGTGGCCGTCACACGTTCGGGCAATCTTGCTGGTTTTCAGGCCGTGGAACGGCATCCTAACCTTCCCGATGATTGGGCAGATATTGCGACGTTTGCGCGGCTGGCGCCGAAAACCCCGGGTGTCGGCACCGCGATGTTTGCTGTTACGCAGGCATTTGCAAAAAATGAGGGAGTGATCGCAATCAACGCAACGATACGCGCAGACAACAGCGGTGGGCTTGCCTATTACGACAAGATGGGCTTCGAGACATACGCCGTGGACAAGAATGTGCCGCTGTTGAACGGAACCCCGATTGACCGAATTTCAAAGCGGTTATTCTTGCGTGCATAGGGTGCGTGGTTTCCCACGCACCAATGTTTTAGCGCAAAATTGAACGGCCAGCGTAAACGGCTGTTTCGCCCAGCTCTTCCTCAATACGGATAAGTTGGTTGTATTTCGCCAGACGATCCGAACGTGACAACGATCCGGTTTTGATCTGGCCACAGTTTGTCGCCACAGCCAAATCGGCAATTGTAGTATCTTCGGTTTCACCCGAACGGTGCGACATCACAGATGTATACCGCGCACGGTGCGCCATATCGACAGCCGTCAGCGTTTCCGTCAACGTGCCGATCTGGTTAACCTTCACAAGGATCGAATTCGCCACGCCCTGTTCAATACCATCAGCAAGGCGTTCAGGGTTGGTCACGAACAAATCGTCCCCCACAAGCTGGCAACGATCCCCGACAAGATCAGTCAAAGCTTTCCAGCCAGCCCAATCGTCTTCGTCCATGCCGTCCTCAATCGAAATAATCGGATAAGCGTCAACCAGCGCGGCTAAATACGCAGCGTTTTCAGCCGAGGACAATTTCTTGCCTTCACCCTTCATGTTGTAAACGCCGTCCTCATAGTATTCCGAAGACGCACAATCGAGCGCCAGGTAAACTTCTTCACCCGGCTTATAACCAGCCTTTTCGATAGACTTCATGATGAAATCCAGCGCTTCTGTGGTGCTTGAGAGGTTCGGCGCAAAGCCACCCTCGTCGCCAATGCCAGTGTTATGACCAGCGGCGGAAAGCTCGGCCTTCAGCGTGTGAAAAATCTCGGCGCCCATACGAATTGCGTCTGACATGCTTTCGGCCGCAACCGGCATGACCATGAATTCCTGAATGTCGATAGGGTTGTCCGCATGCTCGCCACCGTTGATGATGTTCATCATCGGAACCGGCAAAACGCGCGCAGATGTGCCACCGATATAGCGGTACAAAGGCTGGCCAACACTGTCAGCAGCGGCGTGCGCCACAGCCAAGGAAACACCCAAAATGGCGTTCGCGCCAAGACGGGATTTGTTTGGCGTGCCGTCCAGATCAATAAGGATCGCGTCCACTTCGACTTGTTGTGTGGCATCAAGCCCGACCAGCGCGTCGTAAATCTCGCCGTTCACGGCATAGACGGCCTTTTGGACACCTTTGCCGTTGTAACGTGACTTGTCGCCATCACGCAGTTCAACCGCTTCGTGTGCGCCTGTGGAGGCACCGGATGGCACAGCAGCGCGACCCATCGCGCCGTCTTCCAGCACCACGTCAACTTCGATGGTAGGGTTGCCCCGGCTGTCAAGGATTTCGCGGGCGGTAATATCAAGGATAGCACTCATGGGTTCATCGTCCTGTTTGTCAAAATACGGGGGCCAAGGGCTGTGTATACCTCGGCGTTCTAATAAGGAAGGCCTATGCCTGTTTTCTTGCGCGATGCTCGCGATAAATCGTGAAAAGGCCTGAAATTATAACGATTGCAGTGCCGATTAGAGTCATTGCGTCCAGCTTTTCACCAAAAACAATGACGCCAATGGCCATCGCGAAGACGATCCGCGAATAGCGAAGTGGCGTGATTGCTCCCACATCGCCCATCCTCATCGCCATCGTGATCGCGGCGTAACCGATCGCAGCCAACAC
>CALCGO010000541.1 GCA_937901055.1 uncultured Rhodobacterales bacterium | reverse complement strand
AAGCTTCAGGTGGCCAATATCATGTTCCAGCTTCAATTCATCGAAGCGGGTTGCGATACCTTGTGCGACATTGATCGACCGCGCTGTTGCAAGATCGCAATAGTCCATACCGGGGCACGCGATAACATCTGAAATCAGGCCAATATTCGCTGTCGCCAGTTCGGCTGCCCGCAATTCCTTATAAACAGCTGGCAAATCACCTTTATGAACATGGGGTAGAATTATGTTTTGCTCATGGCTTACGCGTAGCTCGTCAAGGCTCCATTTTTCGGCGACCTTCGCCAAAATGCGCATCTGCGCAGAACTGGCATCGCCGGGAGTCGCTCCGTGGGCTTTCAGAGAAACCGTAACGATCGCGAAGTCCGAATTCTTATGCGCATGCACGTTTGTGTCTGTGAACGAGCGGAACAACGGATCTGTATCACGAGCTTTCGTGTACTCCTCAACCGAGGCTTGCTTGTATGTCGGTGCTTCAAAATCCGCTTGAATGCGAGCAAATATATCCTGATCCACTCCGTCAAAGCGCACGCGTTGCAGCGCAAAGCTGTCTTCGACACGGCGGCGAATATCTTCGATGCCGTTTTCATGCAAAGTGATCTTGATGCGGGCTTTATACTTGTTATCGCGACGACCAATTTGATTATAGACCTGAAGGATGGCCTCCATGTACGGCAGCAAATCAGAACGCGGCAGGAAGTCCCGAAGAACTTTGCCAATCATCGGCGTACGCCCCAAGCCACCGCCAACAGACACTTCGTATCCCGGCGCGCCAGTTTCACCGCGAACCAGCTTTAGACCGATATCGTGGAATTTGGTAACGGCACGATCATTGTCGCTGCCAGTCACCGCAAACTTGAACTTGCGCGGTAGAAACGCGAATTCCGGATGATCTGTGGACCACTGGCGTACGAATTCCGCGGTTGGGCGCGGGTCCTCGAATTCGTCAGCGGCAACGCCAGCGAAGTGATCGGCGGTCACCGAACGGATGCACGAACCGGAAGTTTGAATGGCATGCATATCAACCGCAGCCAGCGCCTCTAGGATATCGGGTACATCTTGCAGGTGTGGCCAGTGAAATTGAACATTTTGGCGCGTAGAGAAATGAACATAACCTTTGTCCCATTTGTCTGCGATATCGGCCAAAGCACGCATCTGCGTGCCGTTCAGTGTACCATATGGTATAGCTACACGAAGCATGTAGGCGTGTAGCAGCATGTACAATCCGTTCATCAAGCGCAGAGGCCTGAATTCGTCTTCAGTTAACGAACCATCAATGCGACATTGAACCTGTTCGCGGAACTGCACCGCGCGCTCAGCGACAAACTCTTTATCGAAGTTGGTATAATTATACATTTTGCGTGCTCCGATATGATTTAGAACTGAAGGTCAAGTTGATCGCACCTGCTTACCGAGAACCCGGTTAGACGGACCCTTCGTGCGGAAAACTTCGCGAAAGTGGACTGGGGACGGAACCTGATCGCGCTCCAGTGTTGCGGCCGCCGAGTAAGGGCCAACAATTGAACTGTCGGTCTTCAGAACGTCATTCAAACGCGTGTTTGCTATAGCAGTCTCGTCGAACGAAATGGCGTTTCCATGCTCGGGCGACCAGTTGCCCGATTTTGTTAGGTAGACAACTTCACCACTAAGCAAGTCGTTTGCAGTGATAACATTTCGAGTGTTTGTAACTTTCATGACTTTATTCCTTGGACTGATTTATGCAGCGATAAGTTCCGGCAGGCCGTGCGCCCCTTCGCGGGCGTCAATCAAAGAGGCATCAACCACTTCACGAAGACGCTGTGCAAAAGACAACCTCCAACCAAAATCTTCTTCGGACAAAAGCTCGGCAACGGTGATATCCGGGCTCCAAGCATCGCAGGAGGTCAGGTAAACCGCTTGGCCATCATTTGTGTCTTTGGCCAAAATCACTTTTTGGGATTGTACGGCGGTCATGTCGGGTCTCCGTTAGTAAGGAATTATATGTCGTTGCAGTTACCTACAATATAGAATATCTTTCCGTTATCTGACTAGTATGGCGCGTGGATAAGAAATATTTCGCGTTTTATAGCAAGGTAACAAGATTTATTCCCAATATGGGGCGGAGGCAGAAATGACAGTCCGAATTGATGCATTAGATCGGAACATCCTCAATCAGCTGCAAGAGGATGCTTCAGTTTCTTTGGACGAAATTGCCAAGGAAGTAGGGTCATCCAAGACTCCAGTATGGAATCGGATTCGCAAATTAAAAGCTGCTGGAGTCATTAAACGAGAGACCGTCTTGCTCGATCCAGAAGCTCTCGGCCTCGACGCATGTTTTTTTGTCTTAGTGCGGACTTCGCAGCATGATGCAGAATGGCAGGCGCGATTTCTTAGAACACTACAGGAGCGGCCAGAGGTGATGGAAGCGCACCGACTGGCTGGCGACATCGACTATATTTTAAAAGTGCGGGTAGAAAACGCCAAGGCTTATGACGTGTTTTATCAATCGTTGATCTCAAAAGTTAAGATTTTCAACGTAACAGCGCTTCTTTCGATGGAAGAGATTAAGTCGACAACGATACTGCCACTTTGACGAG
>CALCGO010000540.1 GCA_937901055.1 uncultured Rhodobacterales bacterium | reverse complement strand
CCGCTTGGTATTGGCACTTCGTTGACGTTGTGTGGTTGTTCCTGTTTGCTGCGATCTACATCTGGGGTGGCTGATACCTGCCAGAGGGGGCAGGGCCTGCAAGGGTTCCATCAGCGTCCAACCTTCTCTATAGAATTCGCGCGAGTCCTTATCAAAGGGCTCGCGCTTTTGTTTGAACCGAGGTCATTATGAACCGACGCATACCCCTGTTGATTTTTGGCTTGGTTGGTACATCCATCCTGATGTCGCTGGGCTTGTGGCAATTGCAACGTATGAACTGGAAAGCCGGTATTCTGGCTGAGATTGACGCGCGGCTTGCAGAGCCACCGGTCGCGTTGCCGATAGCGTCAGATCCGGTTGCTGACAAATACCTGCAAGTCGAGGTCACAGGCGTGATCGTCGAAAACGAGCTTCACGTCTTGACCTTCGGCGATGGCGGCCCAGGCTTTCGTGTGATAGCGCCGATGGTTCTGCAAGATGGACGCCGAATTCTGGTGGACCGTGGCTTCTTGCCGGAAACGGAAAAAGATGTGCTGCGTAAAGGTGGGGCCGTCACCGCCGTTGGGTCGCTGGTCTGGCCGCAAGAAACGGACAAATACGTTCCTGACCCCAATCTTGAGAAGAACATTTGGTTTGCTCGTGATGTGAATTTGATGGCAGAAACACTGGAAACCGAACATGTCATGCTCGCCATCTCGCGGAGCACAAACAATGACGGGATCACGCCACAACGAGTATCGATCAACATATCGAACCGCCATTTGGAATACGTGATGACATGGTTTTCGCTGGCGGCTATATGGGTCGGGATGACAGGGTACGCTCTTTGGCGTATCAAACCAAAAGCATCATGAGTCGGATGGGATAAATGCGGTATATTTCTACAAGAGGCCAAGCGCCTTCGTTGAGTTTTGAAGAAGCAATGTTGACCGGTTTGGCCCGCGATGGCGGCCTATATGTGCCTGAAAGCTGGCCACAGATGAGCCATGACGACATCGCCGCCCTAGCTGGCTTGTCGTATGAAGAAGTCGCCTTTCGGGTGATCAAGCCGTTCATCGGCGACACGTTCAGTGATGAAGAGTTCCGTGAAATTCTGTCCAAAGCCTATTCCAGCTTTGAGCATGATGCGCGTTGTCCGTTGGTGCAGCTTGGTTCGAATGACTTCCTGTTGGAATTGCACCACGGTCCGACGCTGGCGTTCAAAGACGTCGCGATGCAGCTGATCGGTCAGATGTTCGACGTAGCGCTGAAACGTCGTGGTGAGCGTGTCACGATCGTGGGCGCAACATCTGGTGACACAGGTTCTGCCGCGATCGAAGCCTTTGCCGGTCTGGATGCTGTCGATGTATTCATCATGTATCCACATGGCCGCGTGTCCGAAGTGCAACGCCGTCAGATGACCACACCTGATGCCGCCAACATCCATGCGTTGGCGGTAGACGGTGATTTTGACGATTGCCAAGCGCAGCTCAAAAACATGTTCAACGATTTCGATTTCCGCGACGGTGTGAAACTGGCTGGTGTGAATTCCATCAACTGGGCGCGGGTTATGGCGCAGGTGGTTTACTACTTTACTTCAGCAGTCTCATTGGGCGCGCCACATCGCAAAGTTTCGTTCACAGTTCCAACGGGCAATTTTGGTGATATCTTTGCCGGCTACGTCGCCAAACGCATGGGTCTTCCAATCGACCGTTTGGTGATTGCAACTAATCAGAACGACATCCTGCACCGGACGCTCGCCAGCGGCGACCACAGCAAAACCGGTGTAATGCCGTCGATCAGTCCTTCAATGGATATTCAGGTTTCGTCCAATTTCGAACGCCTGCTATTTGATTTGTATGATCGCGAGGGCGCAGCAATATCGCAACTAATGGACGATCTAAATTCGAAAGGTTCGTTCGCGCTTTCGCAAGGCGCATTAGGCCGTCTTCGGGATGAATTCGACAGCGCCAACTGCTCCGAGGAAGAAACATCAGCCACAATCCGATCCACTCAAGATCACTTTGGTGAAGTCGTTTGCCCACATACCGCCGTCGCGATCAAAGCCGCTTCCGAGGTGCGCGGAAACCCGGGCATCCCTATGATAATTTTGTCTACGGCGCACGCCGCGAAATTCCCCGACGCGGTCGAGGCAGCCTGTAACATTCGCCCCGATCTACCACCACACATGGCGGACCTGTTCGATCGACCAGAACGCGTAACCCGCGTTGATAACGACCTAAGCGCTATACAAGAACTAATCCGCAAAGGTATCAACCAGTGAGCGTTCAGATGCACACGTTGTCGAACGGCTTTCGTATCGTCACCGAAAACATGCCCGGATTAAAATCCGCCACGATCGGTATCTGGGTGGACGCGGGCGCACGCCACGAACGCCTAGAGCAAAACGGCATTGCACATTTTCTTGAACACATGGCCTTCAAAGGCACGAAACGGCGCACGTCGCTGGACATTGCCGAGGCCATCGAAAATGTCGGCGGGTTCATCAATGCCTACACCAGCCGCGAAACCACCGCCTATTATGCGCGCGTATTGCAAGAACACGTGCCGCTAGCCCTAGACGTGATTTCCGACATCCTGTTGGAACCCTCGTTTGATCCACGCGAGCTCGAAGTCGAGCGCGGCGTGATCCTGTCCGAAATAGGTCAATCCTACGATACACCCGACGATATCATCTTCGACTGGCTGCAAGAAACCGCTTTTCCCGACCAACCGATGGGCCGACCGATCCTTGGCCCTGCGGAACGTGTGAAAGCCTTCAGTCGCGAAAATCTCGCAGCGTTCGTGCAGGAATACTACGGCCCGGAGCAAATGATTTTGGCCGCGGCTGGGGCCGTAGACCATGACGCCATCGTGCGCGAGGCGGAAAAGTTGTTCAGCCATTTGCGACGCCGAACTGCGGCAGTAGCACCCAAGGCGAACTTTATCGGAGGCGAAAAGCGCGAGATAAAAGATCTCGAACAGGCGCATTTTACCTTCGCGATCGAGGCTCCGGGCTTTCGCGACGACGACGTCTATACAGGTCAGATATTCTCCACAGCTTTCGGTGGCGGAATGTCCTCCCGACTGTTCCAGGAAGCCCGCGAAAAACGCGGCCTATGCTATTCTATTTTCGCCTCGGCCAGTGCCCATGAAGACACGGGAATGTTCACAGTTTATGCGGGCACCAGCGGCGATAAGGTCGGGGAATTAGCCGAGCTGACGATAACCGAGTTGCGTCGCGCAACCGAAGACATGAGCAATGCCGAGGTTGAACGCGCCCGTCAGCAGATGAAAGCCGGGATGTTGATGGGGTTGGAAAGCCCCTCCGCGCGTTGCGAGCGCCTTGCCCGCATGGTGTCAGTCTGGAACCGCGTGCCTGATATTGAAGAAACCATAACCAAGATCGAGGCGGTTACCACGTCCAAGGTCCGGGATTTTGCGCAAAAGTTATGCCTGACCGGCAAACCGGCAATGGCGCTATATGGGCCGGTCGAGGATGCACCGGCGTTGCAAACTCTTGCCGATAAACTAGTGGCCTAACGATGTTTTTTCAGCGCAAAATTCAAATACTCCAAACTGATCGTTTGACTTTGCGTTTGCCTGAATCTGGAGATTTTGCCGAATGGGTTGACCTTCGTCGAGGGTCCGCTGATTTTTTGGAGCCATGGGAACCCGTTCGCGATGGCGCGTATCTGACGCGCCGCGCTTTCCAAAATAGGGTAGTGTGGGCCAAACGAATGGCCAAGGACCGTCGTGCATTAAATATGCTTATTTTTCGTACCGGTGATGATCAGTTGCTCGGCGGTATTACGCTCGATAACATTCAAGGCGGCGTATCCAAGTCTTGCACAGTTGGCTACTGGATGGGCAAGAATTTCACGCGACAAGGTATTATGGCCGAAGCGCTGGAAGCGTCTGTACTGCACGCATTCACAGTATTGGACATTAGCCGCATTCAAGCTGGATGCCTGCCTGAAAACACCCCCTCACGAGCGCTGCTGGAGACATCCGGTTTCAAGTACGAGGGCGTCGCTCAAAGCTATTTGCAAATCGCTGGCCGCTGGCGCAACCATGTTCTATATGCCAACCTGCGACGTGACCGTCGTGGTCGCACAGATTAATACTGCCTGAATATTGTCGGAGGGATCCATGCCCCTGAACGAACCAACGCCCGAATTTTTGTCGAAACTGGCGAACATTACCGATGCCGCCGCGGCTAGTGCTCGTTATCTGGAGGAGCCACGCGGGCGGTATGACGGGCAAGGGATTGCGGTCGTGCGCCCGCGTTCGGTAAGCGAAGTTTCGGAGATTGTGCGCCTGTGTAACGCCCATAAAGTTGGCG
>CALCGO010000539.1 GCA_937901055.1 uncultured Rhodobacterales bacterium | reverse complement strand
ACCAAGCGGCAGCTTCGGCGATGCCCATAACCTTAAGGCCTTCGCCTTCGGCTTTCGCTTGGCTTGGGGAGCCTTCGCGCAATGCCACAACGACGTTCTTCGCGCCGGAATCGCGCAGGTTCAACGCGTGTGCGTGACCCTGTGATCCGTAACCAAGGATGGCTACTTTCATGTCTTTGATTAGGTTGATGTCGCAATCGCGATCGTAATATACGCGCATGGGTTTTCCCTTTCTGGAGTAATTCTGCGGTTAGAATAGCGGGAAATGTCTATTGTGCTCTTCAATATTCCAATATAATTGAGTAATCGTGAGATAAATATGCGTAATATGACCAATTATCGAGAAAAAGATGCACATAGATGATATAGACCGCAAGCTTCTTCGCCTTTTGCAAGATGATGCAACCCGTTCGATGTCCGAGTTGGCCTCGCTCGCCAACATGTCATCTGGTCCTGTGTGGCGACGGCTTGAAAAGCTTGAGGCCGCAGGGGTGATCCTTGGTCGCAAAGTCGAGATTGATTTCGCAAAACTGGGGTACACGGTCTTGGTATTCTTACGTATCACGCTGGATAAAACGCAGGGGAACGCGTTCGATGAATTCATTATCGAGGCTCGAAAAATCCCGGAGGTGGAAGGTATTCAAACCTTGCTGGGTCGTGTTGATATCCGCATGGATGTGCGCGCACGAGATCTGAGCCACTATCAAGAAATATACAAATCACGCGTATTGGCGTTGCCGCACATCACTGACATCGAAGCATTGATGCTGGTGTCCGAGGTGAAAAACACCGAGAGGTTGCCGATATGATCGTTGATATCGACGAAATAGATCACGCGATATTGCGAAGTTTGCAGCAAGACGGCAGCCTTAGTGCGAAGGATGTAGGCGGCAAAGTAGGTCTCTCGCAACCAGCTGCCTGGCGGCGGATAAAACGGTTGGAGGAGGCCGGTGTGATCCGAGGCCGCTCGATCATTCTTGATCGTGAAAAGCTTGGTTTTGATGTGGTCGTCTATCTTGGGGTGAAACTGGTAACCAAAGGGCGTGTCAGCATCGAAGACTTCGAGCGCGCGGTTTGCGCGATCCCAGAGGTGCAACTGGTGCAACATGTTTTGGGGGTCTATGATTACCGGTTGAAGGTTGTAGCGCGAGACTTATCGGATTTCGAGCGAATATTACGGCGTAGAATCATGACGTTACCAGGCGTGGGTAATGTCGAGTCAAACGTGCTTCTGTCCGAAGAAAAAATCGCGGGAGCGACGGTTTAAGCGCCTAGCCCTGCTTTCATGGCCGCTTTTCGCAGCGGCCCCATTCTGTACAACATCTTCAAACCGGCGCGCCTTAGATCGCGTAAGTTTTGCGACTCCGCCATCGCGGCGCGATTCAAAACATCCACGCCTTTGATGCGGGCGGCCATATCGGGCCAGCGGGTACGGTGATATGCTTTCAGGACGTTAGGGGCGCCGAAATCTTTACCTGCATCGCGTGCCTCTGTCGTTAATTTAACCAACGCTCCCAGATCAGCGAGACTCATGTTCAAACCTTGCGCCCCAATAGGCGGAATGACATGAGCGGCTTCTGCCAGCAAAGCCGTTCGGGGACCGTATAAATACGAAGCACGCTGTGCGATGATCGGCCATAGGATACGTTTGCTGGCGAGTTCTAATTTTCCAAGCACGCCGCATGCCCGAAGGTTTAGGGCAGAATTGAACTCGGCCACCGACATTTTTTGTAAGCTGTCTGCGTGCGGGCCCGTATCCATCCAGACGACGGCGCAGTGATGGACGCCATTCTGATCGGGTAGTGGCACAAGCGTGAATGGACCGCCGGAGCGGTGAATCTCGGTCGAGACATTTTCGTGTGGATATTCGCAGCGCACATTAAAAACCAAGGCTTTCTGGCCATAGCGCCAGCTTTTCACATCAATACCCAACTGTTCGCGGATAAGGGAATTGCGACCATCCGCCGCCACGACCATCTTGGCAAGCACTTGGCGGCCATCGGACAGGTTCACCAACGCTTCGTCCGTGCGTGGGGTGATGCGGTCTACCCTGACGGGCGATTCAAGCCGCGCTGTGGGCAATTCATCGACATGCGCAACCATTTCGCGGCGCAGCAACCAATTAGGTAGGTTATAGCCAAATGCCTCGCGGTCAATGTCGTGGGCGTCAAAGTTGGCTTGTTCGCGGATACCGTGGTCTTCACCACCTGAATCAACAATCCGCATGATCCGCAGCGGGGCTGCATATTCATCCAAGCGTTGCCAGAGGCCGGATTGTTTCAATAGCGCGACTGAAGGTAGCAAAAATGCGGTGCTTCGCAAATCTGCGCCAGCGGCGTGTATGTCTGTAATAGGCGGTACCGGATCGACGCAAATCGTGTCGAAACCGGCAGCGGCAAATGTTGCCGTGGCGCATAGACCAGCAACGCCGCCGCCTGCAACCAGAATGTCTGTTTCGATGCGTTCCATGCGTGCCCTTCTTACCTTACCAGTTGCGTTAAAAACGCTGTCAGGTCTTCGGTTTGATGATGGATGTGGGGTGCGGATGCGGCCGGACCAACCAAAACGGTCCTCATGCCCAATTGATGCGGGATGGCAAGATTGCGAATATCATCCTCGAACATTGCGGCTCGTTCCGTCTTGATGCCGTCTGCAGTGAAAACCTTGTCGAACGCGGCGCGATCGGGTTTTGGGGTATAACCCGCATCTTCCACGCCATAGATAGCGTCGAAAGCTCCACCCAGCCCAAGGGCGTTCGAAACCCCTTCACCATGTGCACGTGACCCGTTTGTATAAATTATCTTACGTCCAGGTAGCGCGGAAATGGCGGCGCGAAGGGCGGGTGACGCCTCGATATGGCTTAGATCTAACTGGTGAACCTCGTGCAGGTACGGATCTGGGTCGACGTCATGCACATGCATCAAGCCCGCCAACGTGGTGCCGTACTCTTTCCAATATTTTTTGCGCAAGTTATGGGCTGTTTGCGCATCAACACGCAGCTCGCGCATGACATATTCGGCCATCAATCGTTCGATTTGGTCGAAAAGGCGAGCTTGCGGTGGATAGAGGGTGTTATCTAGATCAAAGACCCAATAATCTACATGTGTGAACGCATCGTAAGGCATGCGTGATTGTTATCGCGGACAAGAGGCTGCGGCAACGGGAATCGAGGAAATGATGACAACAAAGCTGGACTGGGCAGGATCGCTTGGCAAAATGTGGGCGGATAAAGCCGAAGCCCATGATCGGTTGCTGGGACCCATCGGCGATGCGGGTTTAGCTGCATTGGGGGACATTTCCGGCAAGCGAATCCTCGATATAGGGTGTGGCGCCGGTACGACGAGTATTGAGATGGCCAAGGCTGGTGCCAAGGTAGTAGGTGTCGATATCTCTGAAGATCTGTTGGCCGAGGCGAGGGCGCGCGATACGGATGATTTATGCACTTTCATGCTGTGCGACGCCGCGACGACAGATTTTGACCAACCATTTGACCTGATTTTTTCCCGCTTCGGAATGATGTTCTTTGACGATCCCGTATCAGGTTGGGCCAAGTTGCGCAGGCAATTGGCAAGTGATGGCAAAGCCGTGATGGTCTGTTGGCGCGAAGCTGCGCAAAACGAATGGGCAAGTCTTCCATTGCAAGCTGTATCATCCGTACTGGGCGAGGCAAAAACCAAGCCAAGCCCGTCAGGCATTCCGGGCCCCTTCGCATGGGCTGAAGAGCATGTCTTTCGCGAGATCATGCAGCAATCCGGTTGGGCCATAGAGGTGGCGCACGTGGACGGCAGCTTGGCTATGAACGAGGTAACTGCAACTGACCCAGTTGACGATGCGGTACAATTCGCCATGAAAGTAGGGCCGTTGGGGTCGCGGGTAAAAGCTTTGAAACCGGATGTGCGACAGGCGGTATGCGACGCGCTGGCGGATGCAATGCGCGGCAAACTGCGCGACGGGGTCATCCGCTTTTCAACAGCAGGCTGGTTGATTGCCGCGACTCCATAGCGACCTTGCGAAAATCTTTACCCAATTGTAACCTTTGGTAAATTAAAAAGGATTTGCCTGATGGGTGATATGCCGACACAAAACAAAGACGCCTATTCGCTGGTTCTTGCCGCGATCGACGAGGGGGTTTATCTGCCAGGTGATCGCTTGGTTGAATCCGAATTGGCAGAACGTTTCGGCGTTTCCCGAACACCAGTGCGCGAGGCTTTACAGCGTCTCGAAACGCAATCTGTGTTGGTGCGGGATGGGCGCTCCATGGTGGTTTCGTCGTTAGACCATGACCAACTCGGGGAGCTTTACGTTGTTCGCGCCGAATTGGAATC
>CALCGO010000538.1 GCA_937901055.1 uncultured Rhodobacterales bacterium | reverse complement strand
CGAAATACGCGAGAAATGCCCCGAAGTGATGCTAGAGGCCTTCGTGCATGGTGCGATGTGCATGACATATTCGGGCCGCTGCCTTCTTTCGAATTTCATGGCCGAGCGCGGGGCCAACCAAGGCAACTGCGCCAATTCGTGCCGCTGGAATTACAACGTGCGGATGCGGATGAAAGACGGGACGATCGAGGAACTCGATATCAACGAAGACAACAAAGACATGTTTGAATTCCTGCTGGAAGAAGGCTGCCGTCCGGGCGAACTGATGCCAATAGAGGAAGATGGGCGTGGGTCCTATATTCTGAATTCGCGCGATCTTTGCATCATGCCTAAACTTGATGAATACCTTCGGATCGGTGTCGATAGCCTTAAGGTCGAGGGGCGCGGAAAATCTGAGTATTACGTTGCTGTCGTGGCGCGGGCGTACCGCATGGCGATTGATGATTATTACGCGGACCCCGAAAACTGGGATGCACGAAAATATATGCGTGAGTTGGAGTCAGTCGGGAACCGTGGTTATACCCTCGCTTTCCACGAAGGGCGCCTGTCGAACTATGCGCATGATTACGAGCACACGGCGTCTTTGGCGCAGTGGGAATATGCTGGTGTGGTCAAGGAAGTTACCGACGATGCGTTTCTGGTCGACGTGAAGAACAAACTGGAGGCCGGCGAGGTGCTAGACTTTGTTTCGCCAATCAGCCGCGAGACCATGTTGCTACGCCTTTACGATTTCGAAAACGCCGCCAACGACAAACGTACGGACGTCGTGCAAGGTGGAACACAAACCACCATCCGTATTCCTTTCGAACTGTTCGATCACGAAGACATCGCAACCCTTAAGGCCCGCTTCCCCGCCTACACAGTTCTACGCAAGGAAAAGGCGCTGAACGAGGAACAGTGGAACCGCGTGAAGTTTGACAAGCTGGTGCAAAATCTGGAGGTCGGCGACAAGCGGGACGATGCGAATTACGACAGGCGCCGCGATGCACTGGCAAAGTCCATTGGCGAGGATCCAAACGAGCGCCGCTTCAAAACCAACCGTGTTGGAACCGAAGGGTGCTGTGGCAAGGGATGCAATGGTTGCATGATTTTCTGGCAAGACGACACATATGCCCGCGCCCGTGAAATCCTGTTAAAACGCAAACAAGGTGAGCAGCTTACCGCGCAAGAGGCCAAAGAACTGAAGATCACGTAGGATTTTCTTGCTTTTTGCCTAAAAATACAGTCCTCTGGCTACAACAAGGATAAAAATATCCGAGCAGTCATTTTGAGGCAGACCCAATGCGTATTTTCGCACTTCTTTTGGTATTCGTACTCGGCTCTTGCGCAGGCAGCTCCGGCCCTCCTGTGAATCAAACCGATGCGTGCTCCGTGCTTAGCCAAAAGCGCGGCTGGTTACGAGACTTGCGCCGTAGCGAGGCAACTTGGGGCGTGCCAGTCCACGTTCAAATGGCGACGATCTGGAAAGAGTCCAACTACACACGCCGCGCTAAAACTTCGAAGAAATATATCTTGTGGATCATACCGAACGGACGGATATCAACCGCATACGGGTATGGTCAGGTTCTTGATGGCACGTGGGATTGGTATCGTGATGAAACCGGCAACCGCCGCGCTGACCGCGATGATTTTGGCGACGTCACCGATTTTATCGGCTGGTATATGGACCTGTCGAACCGGCGCCTCGGTATCGAAAAGAATGATGCATACAATCAATATCTTGCCTACCACGAGGGCCACACAGGATTCACGCGCGGGAGTTATAAGAGCAAAGCGTGGCTGACGGGTGTTGCGAACGAAGTGCAGGCGATGGCTAACCGATACGAGGCGCAACTGCGCAGCTGCCTCTAACGCCTTATTATCATTTCACACTTAGGATTAGGTGTTTGCCAGCCCTCCCTGTCCCGATTTATATAGTGTCCGAATTGGAAACAGTGGGGGCCTGTTGTGGATCGTCTAAGTGAAATGGAAGCGTTCGTTTCTGTGGTGGAACAAGGTGGCTTCACCAATGCCGCTAGCAAACTAGGCATCTCAAAGTCCGCCATTTCCAAACACGTTTCAGGATTGGAAACGCGCCTCGGCGTCCGTCTATTGAATCGCACTACACGACGCGTGTCTCCAACCGAACTTGGCCTGTCCTACTATGACCGCGCGATCAATATCCTCGCCGATGCCCGTGCTGCAGATGAAATGATCACCGCGATGCAGGATACTCCGAAGGGCGCCTTGCGGGTTTCCGCGCCTGTCGACCTAGGAAACAATCAACTCTCTCGGGCTGTCAGTGCATTTCTGCAAAAATACCCGGATGTATCGGTAAACATGACGCTGGACGATAGTTACGTCGAGATTATCGCCGAGGGTTTCGATGTAGCGATCCGCATAGGACACCTTGTCGACAGCAGTATGCGCGCCCGCAAACTGTCAGAAACCGTGGCGAAATTTGTTGCGTCAAAAGAGTACCTTGTAGCCAACGGCACGCCCCAAAACATTGACGAGCTGGCAAAACATCATTTGCTGCATTACTCAAACCTATCAACGGGTAATTCTTGGAATATCGTGGCCCCAAGCGGTGAAGAACGGCAAGTTCGTGCGATCGGCCGTTTGACGGTCAATAACGGAGGTTCGTTGCTTAAGGCGGCTGAATCCAGCCTCGGGATCGCGCGATTACCGTATTTTATTATCGAAGAGTCAGTCTCCGCAGGGCGGGTTATTCCGATACTGGAACACCTGCCGGAAAACCGATATGGCATCAATGCGGTATATCCACCTGGTAAATTTGTCCAACCCGTTTTACGTGCCTTTATTGATTTTCTGGTCGAGTATTTTAGAGAGCACGAAATCGGGTCCGAGAGCTAATCCGTCCGGTCTTCGCTAAACGCATAGATCGCCGCACCGATTACTAGCAGCAGTGCAAAGAACAAAAACAGGCTTTGGTATGGCGCCGCGGCATTGCCTGCCTCTGCACTTGATGCCACGTACATGCGGCCGGTGATCCACTGCAAAACCCCTACGCCACCAATGCTGAACAGGTTCAACAGGGTGACGCCGCGCCCAAGCAGATGCGACGGGATGAAGCTGCGGCCGTGGGCCACCATTAGCGGAAAAGACAGGCCGAAAAGCCCGATCCCGAATAACAAAACTGCCGCAGTTATCACCGTATTGTCGCCAATCGCCCAAAGCCCCAGCAGGCACAGAGCGCCCAGAAGGTTGCCCACGATAATTACCCATTTGCGCGTTCCAAATATACGATCCATCGGACCGTATGCAAAACTTCCCGCCATCATTGCGGCCGCCATCCAAAAGGTAACAACCCCGATGCCGCCAGCATCCATCCCAAACACATCGCTTAAGAACGGCCCTGCCCAAAGCCCTCGAATACCGGCAGCAGGTGCGTAATTCACCATGAGTAGTGGGAAAATCAGCCACAAAGCAGGCATCTTCAAAATATCAAGCAGGCTACCTTTCGGCGCATCCTTGCCCGCTTCGACTTTCGGCATATCCCTTACAAAGACCGCCAAACCCGCTGCCACCACGATGGTAACCACAACCATAACCCACAGGCTTTCCCGCCATCCCAGCATTTCGACAGCCAAGGCCAACGGTACGGACCCCGCCAAATTCCCAGCGGTTCCAACCCCGAGAATAACCCCAGCCAAGGTCGCAAACATCGCTGGGCGATAAATCCGTGCGAAGATATAATAGCTGGCCATCAGTACCGGAGAGCACCCAACCCCGATCAACCCCATCGCGATTTGCACATCTGCCGGATTTTGGGCCATCGCGAACAGTGCAGAGCCACCCCCGCCACCAATCGCCAGCAAAACGGCTGCTGTCCAGCGCGGGCCGATATGATCAAGCGCCCAACCGACAGGGATTTGCATCGCCGCGAATACTCCGAACCACAGCCCCGATGCCATCGACAAATCTGCTGCTGTGGCCCCTAAGTCACGATCTAAAACCGGAGTAAGTACGGCCAAGACCGCGCGGTAGAATTGGCTGAGGACATAGGCCAAGGTTAGAAAAACAAATCCGGCACGCATCTGGGTAATCCTAGTTTTTGAGCAGCTTTGCGAGGTTCGACAAAATGAACCCCACGCTTGACATTGCTACAATCGACGGGCCCGCCGGGGCGTCTGTGACCCAGCTAAACCCAAGTCCAGTCGCTACGGCTGTAACGCCGATCACAGCCGCGATTCCAACCATTTGTTCAGGCGACCGCGCCATAGGGCGAGCCGCTGCGGCGGGTAAAATAAGCATGGCGGTGATTAACAACACGCCGACGAGTTTCATCGCCAAGGCCACAAATAAGGCCAAGGTCAAAGTGAAAATTAAACGGTCCCACATCAGTGACCCGCCCTCTGCCACCAGCAGTTCAGGGCTAAGGGTTCCGTTCAAAAGGTTACGCCAGCGCCATGCCATAACAGCAAGAATTCCCGCAGCACCCAATGAAATCATGGCAATGTCCGTCCATGAAACGGACAGAATATCACCCAGCAGTGCATCCATAAGGTTTAACCTGACGCCCGGCAAAAGAGAGGCCGCAACCAACCCGATTGCCAGTGCAGAGTGCGCAAAAACACCCAACACGGTGTCCACCGCGTAATCACCGCGACGCATCATATACGTAACGACCAGCGCCATCGCACCTGCCAACATCGCAACGCCCAGCATCATTGGCAATCCAAGTGCGAGGCCAAGCGCTACGCCCAACAGGCCAGCGTGCCCCGTCGCATCTCCAAAATACGCCATGCGCCGCCACACGACCAAACACCCCAACGGAGCCGCGGCCAGCGCGATCACTACACCTGCTATCAGGGCGCGAAGAAGGAAATCATCAATCATGAGAATGCCCCTCATGCGAGTGGTCGTGGTGATGTTCATAAAGCGCCAATTCGGCGCGCGCGCCGAACAGTTCTTTATAGCTCGGATCTGCCGACACATGTGCTGGCGCGCCGGAACAACAAACGTGGCCGTTCAGGCATACAACTTGATCCGACTGCGCCATTACCACATGCAGATCATGGCTAACCATCAACACAGCCGCGCCGGTTTCTTTGCGAACATCGGCTAACAGGCGGTAAAATCGCGCTTCGGCAGGTTGGTCCAACCCCTGTGTGGGTTCGTCTAAAATTAGTAAATCCGGTTTACGCAGCAAGGCGCGCGCCAGCAGTACCCGTTGAAATTCCCCACCCGAAAGGTCCGACATCTGTGTGTCACGCAATGCGGTCACGTCGGTTTTTTCCAAGACAGCGGCCCGCGCCCCTTTTGGCAAACGGCCAGCCATTGACAGGAAGCGCAGCACCGAAATCGGCATGGTCTTCTCTAATTGGATTTTCTGCGGCGTGTAACCTATCTTCAGCCTTGCACGTTTAGCAATTCGCCCAGCGCTGATCGGCACAGCCCCGATTATCGCCTTAAGCAAGGTAGATTTCCCTGCCCCGTTCGGGCCGATCACGGTGACAATCTCACCAGATTCAATCCGCAGGTCAACATCGTGCAACAATCGCTTGTTGCCCACGCGAACCTCGACTCCTTCAGCTGTGACTAACGCCATTAAGCGCCTCTCGTGTTACCGTGCCTGACTGTGATATTCAGGATTGGGCTCCATCGCAATAGCCGACGACATACGGTTGGACATGTTAAAGAAACTCGCCACAGCCGCGATGTCCCAAATATCTGCGTCGCTGAACCCAGCATCGCGTAAAACCTGACGGTCACTTTCCTCTATGCGGTGGCTGGATTCGGTCATTAGAACAGCAAAATCCAGCATCGCACGTTGGCGTGCATCCAGCTTGGCCATGCGGTAATTCATCACCAAAGCCTCGCCCAGTTCCGGCATACCGGACAGTTCGCGCACTGCTGCGCCATGAGCGGTTAAACAGTAGAAGCACCGGTTAACGGCAGACACTACCACGGCGACCATCTCGCGTTCCAGCTTGGACAAACCCGAATTACCCAGCATCAGATCGTTATACATCCCCGAAAAGGCATTCAGCTTGTCGATGTTATGGGCGTAAGAAACTAAGACGTTCGGCACCAATCCCAGCTTCTCCTCGCAAATACGGAAAAACTTCGCCGTGCCTTCCGGTAACGGGTCAACGACAGGCAGGTTCAGGGCGGTTGGTAAATCGGTCATGAGACATCCTTTTTGCGGTAATGATACTGTCCAATTTTGACCATCCCGAGCTTTTCGTAAAGCCCGCACGCAGCGTCATTTTTAGTTAGCACGACCAAGCTGAACGTGTCCGCACCATTGCGCAACGCCCAAGCGCCCATCGCGCCCATCATTTGTAATGCGAGCCCTTTACGCCGCAATTTCGGCAGAATTTCGAGGGCATGCATCATCGCAATGTCGTTGTCACATCCAACATACGCGACTCCGGCTGGTTGGTCGTCTGTACGCCCAAGGAAGCAGGATTTCGGGCCCGTTGCACGCCGCATAACATCCAGCCGACCGGCACCAATCCCGCCAGTCTCCCAAATTTCGGCCATTACAGCCATAGGTTCGGATGCATCTATAACGGTCAACCCTTTTGGGTCATGCTCCGCAAGGTGCGCGGATGGGCCGGCGAATAACGTTACGGGATCCTTAACAAAATACCCACGGCTCGCCAATTCCTCGTCCAGTAGCTGATCACTGTCGCGGATCATAAATAAATATGGTTGACCCATCGCGGCCATAGCATGCTCCGCCGCTACAATATGTTCGTCGTTAAACCGGTTTTCACACAGGGATGCTGAAGATACTCGCTGCCCGCCTCCCGCACCAACTCGAAGCAAAAATGGCCCAAACCGACGCATTTCGGCCGGCGGCCAACTGGCGTCATTTACCTCATAAAGTCGGGGCGCAGTTGGTGGCTTCCAGTTCATATTACGCACCTTTCCAATAGCGGGGTGTTCGTCACAATACGTTCATACCCGAGTGACGAGAAATCGAGGCTTCGGTATTCACCATAGCAAATCCATTCTGCCAACGCCCGACCAACCGCTGGTGATTGTTGTAATCCATGCCCTGAAAAACCGTTAGCAAACAGGAAATTCACTATTTCAGGATGCGGGCCGATGACAGCGTTTTGATCGAGAGTATTATAAGCGTAGTGACCGGACCAGAAGCGGATCGGTTTGATCGCCTCGAAATTTTCTGACCTTGCGGCTAGGGCTGGCCAAATGATTTCCTCGAACTCATCGTGGCGTGGTTCAAAATCGTCAAAAGCTACCACAGGGTCGTCCGTTGGTGCGCATCCTGTAAGGAAATGCTTTCCTTCGGGGCGACACCAAACCCCTGTCGGGTCGATCATAAGGGGCAAATCGCCGACCGGGGCTTCCATACAATCAAACAAGAAGTTCGTGCGTTTACGCGCCTCCACCGGAATATCTATCCCTGCCATTCCGGCAATCACAGCCGCGCGCGGCCCCGCAGCGTTGACAAAAACGCCGCATTCCACCGCGCGCCCCGAGGCCAACTTCACACCGGAAACTCTGCCGTTCTCTAAATCAAGACCGACAACTTCATCCTGAATGTATTCACCCGTGCGCAATCCTTGCATCAACCCGACGCCGTCAAACCAGCCTTCGTTCGATTGCCCGTGCGCGCCAAGTTGAATATCGTCCAGTCGTAAATGTGGAAACTTGGTCGCAATTTCGGCGGGCTCCAACAACGCAATGTCCGCCCCAGCGCTCACTTGCATCGCCTGATTTTCACGTAACACTTGGGCGCCATCAGATGTGCTCGCAAGATACAAATATCCGTTCTCTCGAAGGTGTAAATCCACACTCCAGCGATCTGTTGCGCCCTTTATGAACTCGGCTCCGAACTGGCTGATTTTTACGTTCAGCGAACTGGAAAACTGCTGCCGTATACCACTGGCAGACAAAGCGGTAGACGATTGAGCATAGCTACCGTCCCGCTCGATCACCAACACCGACCCGTCAAACCCAAGTTCTTTCAGGAAGTACGCGACCGCGCTGCCCATGACAGCGCCGCCGCATATGACAACATCAGCTTTCATCGGTCGCTTCATCGGCTGGGTGTGGGTGGTTTGTAAACCAACCGCCGACTACGCGCGCCACACGGGCGTTCGGATCTTGGCGTTCCGTAGTGG
>CALCGO010000537.1 GCA_937901055.1 uncultured Rhodobacterales bacterium | reverse complement strand
GCAGGTAGGTCATCCAGCGTTGCCACCGTCAGGACCGTCGGTTGTGCTGCGCCGATGTTAGCCACGCGTAACGGTATAGCCGTGGCAGGCACATCGGATATTTCCAGCGAGGACGCCAGAGGGGCCTGTTCAACCAGTGCTTCGAATATCGTGACAGAGGTGTCATGATCCGGCAGCGGCTCTAGATTATCGTCAAACGAAATAATTATCGGCGTTGGGTGTTCCGCATTGGCCGCGACGTCGGTAGGACGGATCGGAGCGCGCGGGTCCTCGTCGATTTCGAGGACACGCTCTTCAGTGGCCTCGATCGCGATGCTTGGGTCGGGGGCAAAATCAATGTTTTTGTAGGCCCAGTACCCGCCTGCAACTACCGCCGCCAGCGCCGCACCAATGCCTGCAAAGAAACCGATTTTAGCGTAGTTTATTGCTATTTTTGGTGGGGCCGAAATCGTGAAATACGGTTGCTGATAGAACCCGTCAATGCGGTCGCGTGACGTGAACCCTTCGCTGCCGAACCCGTATCCATTGGCGAAACGGTGTGCTTCTTGCAAGACCGCGCGGTTAACAGCGGCGATCTTAACATTGCCGTTAACGTCTTCTTCACCGAAGTGGACGATATACTCGCCATCAGAAAATGCAGGGTCGCCCCGCACGATTGCTTCGGCTTCGGCTTGACGTTCATCGGGTTCGCTGGCGGTTAGTTTAACTTCCAACTTTTTGATTTGCTCGGCGGGCAGCCAAATCTGGTTCTTGAAAAACCGGCCTTGGGATGCCCGTGCCGCCTGCTTCATGGCAACCATTTTCTTTGGCAGAAACGGGTCGCTAAGCGCAGCCGCAGATATCCGGCGCCACACGCCGTCATAGGACAGCTCGTGTAGCAGGATTCCATCTGTTGATAGTTCCAGTGCCAGAACGGGTTGCATCAATTAAACTGCCCTTAACCATTTCGCTGCCCAATCGGGCGGAAACATCACAATTACTAATGCATTCTTAAAGGCTTTAATCCCGTTTGTGGAGACGTTTTTCGCCTTCGCGCAGCAGATCGCCCTGCTGCGCGAAAAACGGCTCGTTATTTGACCGCTGCGGTTAGTGCCTGATCCAGATCGTTGATCAAATCATCAGCGGTTTCAGTTCCGATAGACAAGCGTACAACGTTGGCGGACGCCCCCGCGGCCTCTTGTTGCTCGGATGTAAGTTGGCGGTGCGTGGTCGACGCCGAGTGGATAATCAGGCTGCGGGTATCGCCCAGATTGGCAACATGGCTGAAAATTTCAACGTTATCGACCAGTTTCACGCAAGCCTCGTAGCCACCCTTGACCGCGAACGTAAACAACGCGCCTGCACCCTTTGGGTAAAGGTTTTTCGCGCGGTCACGGTAAGGCGATGAAGGCAGGCCTGCATAGGTTACGTAATCAACGCGCGGATCGTTCTCCAACCATGTGGCAACCTTCAAAGCGTTTTCAACGTGGCGCTCCATCCGCAAACTCAGGGTTTCGATTCCCATCAATGTGTAGTGCGCGGCCTGCGGGTTCAGCGTCATGCCAAGGTCACGCAATCCGATGGCGATGCCGTGGAACGTGAAGGCGAGGGCCCCGAATGTTTCGTGAAAAGTCATGCCGTGGTAAGCGGGCTCGGGTTGAGACAATGACGGGAACTTATCGCTGGCAGACCAGTCAAAATTGCCGCTGTCAACAACAACGCCACCCATAACCGTGCCGTTTCCGGTCAGATATTTGGTCGTGGAATGCACCACCAGCGTTGCGCCTTGCGAGATTGGCTGGCACAGGTACGGTGTTGCCAAGGTGTTGTCGACGATGAGGGGTACGCCCAATTTGTCGGCCACCGCAGCGACGGCGGGGATGTCGGTCAAATAGCCACCGGGATTGGAAATGCTTTCGCAGAAAACCGCTTTGGTATTTTCGTCGGCGGCACCGGCAATCGCATCAAGGTCGTCAAAATCAACGAATGTTGCCGACCACCCAAAGCGTTCAATCGTGTGGCTGAACTGCGTGATGGAACCACCATAAAGGCGCGTCGAAACGATCACATTGTCGCCCGGACGCATCAGCGGAAATAGTGCCATGATTTGTGCAGCGTGACCTGAAGAACAAGCAACTGCGCCAACGCCGCCTTCCAATGTTGCCACACGTTCTTGTAAAACGGCGACGGTCGGGTTGGTCAGGCGGGAATAGATGTATCCTACTTCCTGAAGGTTGAACAACGCCGCTGCGTGATCCGCGTCGCGAAAAACGTAGGCTGTTGTCTGGTAAATTGGTGTTTGTCGGGCGCCCGTTGCAGGATCAGGGCGCGCGCCCGCGTGGATTTGCAGGGTGTCGAAACCGTAAGGTGTATCGGTCATGGGGATCTCCGTTGGTTGAACTTGAATAACTTTAGCTTAGAAGAGTTGCGAATAACACTTAAAAGTTGTGCGCCGTGGCGATGCACATTTCCATAATGTGGTATATTTTTGCCGTTACAATTTCGATGAAATAACGCCCGTGTTGAAGCCGGCTTTGCGCAGTTCGCCAAACAGACGTTGATGTTCAATCTTGGGGCAACGATTCATAACAACCTCCAGACCGGCGGCCTCAGCCACGGCTTTGGCGTCCTCGTTTATGACGCCGATCTGCATCCAGATAGATCGCAAACCGCGTGTCGAAAGGGCGGCAATGGCGTCATCCACGATCGGCCCGACATGATCGGAGCGGCGGAAGATATCGACCATATGAATCGGCCCGATCTCCTCGGGAATTTCGGAAAGGGAGGGATAGATCGTCTGTCCGAACAACATCTTACCAGCTTGACCGGGATTTATCGGCACAACACGAAAGCCTTTCAGGTTTAAGTAACGGGCGACGAAATAGGATGGACGCATTTCGTTCAAGGACACCCCGACCATCGCAATGGTTTTGGTGGTGCTCAGCAATTCGCGAAGGAATTTGTCAGTATAGTCAGTCATGTCCGAATTTATACGACTGATGAAATCTGTGCGCCAGACAAAAAAAAGCGCCCAGACTAAGCTGGGCGCAGGTTTGGAACGAGGGACAGTGATTGAAGCGAGCGTGTTCCATCTACCCGCTTCGTTAATATACGTAAGCTAGCATCATCCGATTTAAAGTGCATCTCAGGTTATTGTGAACTGTTGGCTCGTTTGGGCCAAAATCCGCCTAGTCGGTTTTGAATTCAGCTTTCCAACGGTTCGCTGCATAAAGCGAAACTGCGGCGGCGTTGGACACGTTAAGGGACCCAAACTCGCCAGCGAATTCGATTTTGGCGATGCGATGACAAGTTTCCTTGGTCGATTCCCGCAAACCGGGGCCTTCTGCGCCCAGCACCAGTGCAACGGGTACGTTTGGCAAATCAGCGACGGCCTTTTCCAGCGTCATATCCGCGGTGCCATCCAGCCCGATCAAGAAATACCCCATTTCCTTCAACGCCTCCATCGCTTTCACCAAGTTGCGAATCCGCAAATACGGTTGGCGCTCCAGCGCGCCGGATGCGGTTTTCGCAAGCGCTCCCGTTTCCGGTGCTGAATGACGATGCGGGGCGACAACCGCACGGGCGCCGAACACTTCGGCTGACCGCAAGATTGCACCAACGTTGTGCGGGTCAGTGACGCGATCCAACAAAAGAACCAAAGGTGCCTCGTCGCGCGGCGCACAGATTTCGGATACCGACCCCCAGTCGAGCGGTTTTACTTCTAACGCTGCACCCTGATGTACCGATTGCGGGTCAAGTGGCACGTCAAATTGGCGTGTATCGACTACTTTCGGCGCGATGCCGGATTTGTCGATCGCCTCTTCCAGCCGATCAAAGGCGTTTTTGGTCACTACGAGACGCAGTTTGTCGCGCATCGGATTTTCCAAAGCATCACGCACGGCATGAATTCCGAACAGCCAGACTGTCTCGGCGGCACCCGCTGCGCGGGCACGTTCTTTCTCTACGATCCAGAGTGGTTTCTTTTTGTTGCGCGGTGCCATGTCGTATCCTTTTTCAAGGCTCGTGCATTGCCACGTTACCGCGCGATTTGCAAGCTACGGCGTCATAATCGCTTTGCGCTCGTAGGTCTCGGAATCGGTAGTGCCATCATCATAGGTGATTTCGACAACCACGCTTTCGACGCTGCCAAGTTCCAAGGTAATAAACGGCAATCCGTCTTCCATCTTCATGGCGTTGGGGGCGGCTTCGTCAACGTAACAGGTTTCTTGTTCCCAAACCTGATCGGGCACGTCGGTGTTAATCCCGTATTTGACCCCGTCCAATCCGCAGCGATAGCTTTCGAGCATCGTGAAATACAGTAGGTCGTTGCCGTCATATTCCCGAACGGCGACCCACATTCCCTTAATCATCGTTAAAATAGGTTTAACTTCGGCCGTTGTGGTCTGCGCCTGTGCGGGCAATGCGGCAAAGGTTGTAGCGCCAATTAGC
>CALCGO010000536.1 GCA_937901055.1 uncultured Rhodobacterales bacterium | reverse complement strand
TGCTATCTACCCGCTGCACTTATGGCTTCCGCGCGCATACACATTTGCCCCGTCGGCCGTTACAGTGTTCCTTGCAGCGACAGCCACCAAAGTCGCGATATATGTACTGCTGCGATTCACATTTTCGATCTTTCAACCTGCATTTATGTTCGAAGTGAACACACTAGAATTCATCATCCTACCGTTCGCCATTCTGGCAATGTTCGCCGCTTCGTTCATCGCGATCTTCCAGAGTGATTTTAAACGCATGTTGGCATATTACAGCATCGCGCAGATCGGGTACATGTTGCTTGGCATTAGCCTGTTAACGGAAACGGGCCTAACGGCTGCCATTGCACATCTGTTTAACCACGGCATTACTAAAGCAACGTTGTTCATGGGCGTCGGCATTCTGGTACTCCGCTCAGGTGGCTCATTTTACAACCGCATTCAGGGAATGGGCAAAACCATGCCGTGGACAAGTGCCGCGATCGTTATCGGTGGCCTTAGCTTGATCGGCGTGCCCGGCACAGCTGGCTTTATCAGCAAATGGGTACTGGTAGAGGCAACCATCGAAAAAGGCTGGTGGCCGATTTCCATACTGATCGTACTTTCGTCTTTGCTAGCTGTGATCTACGTCTGGCGCGTGATCGAGGTGCTTTATCTCAAAACCCCGCTCGCCGGAACCGATTATAAAGAAGCCCCGCTTACCATGCTGATCCCGATGTGGATACTGGCACTGGCCTGTATTTATTTTGGCTTTGCAACCGACGTCACACTAAACGCCTCCCGTGTTGCAGCGCAAGGGTTGCTCGCTGGTAGCGCGGGCATGATGTAGGGAATGAACGTGGAAACTAACACAGCCATATTGCTAACAATGCTGATCCCTGCGGGGGCAATGGTAACGAACCTAGTGTTCCGTAACCGCCCTGATCTGCGCGACGGATTGACATTGACTGCTGCCGTCGCAACCTTTGTGATGGTCTTGAAGATTTTGTCCAACGTGGGCAACGGCACGACCGAACCATTGGTGATGTTCGAAGTCTTCCCCGGCCTTGACCTAGCCTTTAATGTCGAGCCCCTTGGCCTGCTATTCGCAATTGTCGCATCCGGCCTGTGGATCATCACCCACCTTTATGGCATCGGCTACATGCGCGGCAATAACGAAGACAACCACGCCCGTTTCTTCGCCAGCTTTTCGCTCGCCATATCCGCGGTGATGGGCATCGCGTTTGCATCCAACATGTTCACACTGTTCGTGTTTTACGAAATACTAACGCTATCCACCTATCCGCTGGTCGCCCACAAAGGCACGCCCGAGGCTATACGCGGCGCGCGCACATACCTTGGGATCCTTCTTGGTACCTCCATCGGTTTGCAACTGCTGGCCGTGATCTGGACGTATTCGATCACCGGAACGCTGGATTTCACAAAAGGTGGCATTCTTGAGGGCCATATCGCGGGCCCCGCCGTCGCTGTTCTGCTCGCATTATACGCGTTTGGCATCGGCAAAGCTGCCTTGATGCCTTTCCATCGGTGGCTACCCGCCGCGATGGTCGCGCCAACACCAGTTAGCGCCCTGTTGCACGCCGTAGCCGTTGTGAAGGCCGGTGTGTTCACTATGCTCAAAGTCGGCATTTACATATTCGGCATCGACTTCTTGGCCGAAACTGGTGCGTCAGAATGGTTAATGTGGCTGGCTGCCTATTCGATCATCGCAGCTTCCGTCGTCGCCATGACCAAAGATAACCTGAAAGCGCGTCTTGCGTATTCCACTATAAGCCAGCTTTCGTACATCACACTTGGCATGGCGCTGGCAACATCCATGGGCGCACTTGGCGGCGGTATGCATATTGCCATGCACGCCATGGGTAAAATCACCTTATTTATGGCCGCAGGTTCTATCTACGTTGCGACCCACAAAACCAATATCAGCCAGATGAACGGCCTCGGGAAGATCATGCCAATCACCTACGGTGCTTTCTTCATTGGTGCACTTTCGATCATCGGCCTGCCCCCCTTGGGTGGATCATGGAGCAAATGGTTGCTGATTGTTGGCGCTGCCGACACCCAACAATGGATCATGATCGGCGTACTCATGGTCAGCTCGTTGCTAAACGTGGCCTACCTACTGCCGATCGTCGGGCGCGGGTTCTTCTCACCCCTACCCGATGGCAGCCCGGCAACGATATCTGAATCCCCGCTACTGGTCTGGCTTCCGCCTGCGTTAACAGCATTCGGAACGATCATCCTGTTTTTCTACGCAGGCACGTTACAAGAATTCCTGTCCCCGATCGTTTCAGGGAATTAAGGAGAGGTCATGAGCAAGCAAAACGACAATCCCGAAAACTACCCCTTCTTGGGTCGTATGATGTTGTGGGTCGACAAACCCGGCAGCGCGAACAAAATTTTCTGGGCGTTAACGGTGCTTTGCGGCGTACTGTTTCTGGCAGATTTCACGTATGATAAACACGGCCATTTCCATATCGAGGACATCCCCGGCTTCTATGGAATTTACGGCTTTATATCGTTCACTGGCCTAATCCTGATAGCCAAAACGTTGCGGGTGCTCATTAAACGACCCGAGGATTACTACGGTGACAAAGCCGTCGATCGTGAAGAATACCCAGAAGAGCAGTTGGATAAGGTTGATCACGATGTTTGACCAAATCCCAACCGCGTTCTTGTTCTTCGCCGCCGCTATATTGGTGTTCGCAGTGCCCAAAGGCCCTACCCGTGGTTCGTTTATGCTTCTGGTCCCGCTAATCGCAGGCTATCAAGTCTGGAACCTCGATGCGGGCATCCACAATCAAGTCGAGTTTTTCGGATTCACGTTAGACCTCATGCGCGTCGACAAACTCTCGCGCGTTTTCGCCTTGGTGTTCACGCTCGCCGCATTCCTAAGCAACCTTTACGCATGGCACTTGCGCGATACCGTCCAACAGGTCGCGGCGCTATTATACGCCGGCGCCGCCATCGGTGCAGTTTTCGCTGGTGATCTGATTACCCTGTTTTTCTATTGGGAAGGCACGGCAATTGCGTCCGTCTTCCTTATCTGGGCGCGCCGGACCGAAGGGTCATACAATACAGGTATGAGATACTTGATCATCCAGATCAGCTCCGGCGTTATTCTGCTAGCGGGTGCTGCGCTGGTTTACCGCGAGACAGGCACTATCACGTTTGAAAACATGACCCTCGGATCGCTTGGAACTTGGTTAATTTTCCTGTCTTTCGGCATCAAAGCCGCCTTCCCGCTTCTGCACAACTGGCTGCAAGACAGTTATCCAGCCGCCACGGTAACGGGCACCGTCATTCTGTCAGCCTTTACTACAAAACTAGCGATATACGCACTCGCCCGTGGCTTCGCGGGAACCGAGATCCTGATCTATATCGGCGCCATCATGACCTTGTTCCCAATCTTCTTCGCGGAAATCGAGAACGACCTGCGCCGCGTTCTAGCCTATAGCCTGAACAATCAACTTGGGTTCATGGTCGTTGGCATCGGGATTGGCACCGAAATGGCGCTGAATGGAACTGCCGCGCACGCTTTTGCGCACATCCTTTACAAGTCCTTACTATTCATGAGCGTCGGCGCAGTCCTGCATCGAACGGGAACCTCCAAAGCATCCGAACTTGGCGGCCTCTATCGCACGATGCCCCTAACGGCGATATTCTGTCTGGTCGGCGCGGCCTCGATTTCCGCCTTCCCGCTATTCTCGGGCTTTGTTACCAAATCATTAATCATCGACGAAACCGGTGCCGGAAACCATCCATTCGTCTGGGCGGCACTGATATTCGCCAGTGCGGGTGTGCTGTCACACTCCGGCATCAAAATTCCGTTCTTTACCTTTTTCGCCCACGACAGCGGCCTGCGCCCGAAAGAGGCTCCAACCCACATGTTGCTGGCGATGGGATTAACCGCGGCAATATCCATGTATATTGGTATATCGCCTGACTTTCTCTACAGCCTGCTACCCTACGAGGTTGAATTTCATCCCTATACTGCTGGTCACGTGATTGGGCAGCTGCAATTGCTATTCTTTGCCTTACTGGCCTTCGGCTTCTTGATGCGCACTGGCATCCATCCACCCGAAATCCGCGCTGTGAATTTGGACACCGACTGGACATATCGTCATTTCCTTCCAAACATCATCGGCAACGTGGCGCGTACAATTTCTAAGGTGTGGTCCGCTAACGGCGCCTTCTGGCATCGCAGAATATCTGCCGTTGTCACGCGTCTGCATAACTCTCATGGGCCCGAAGGCCGTATGGCTCAGGTTTGGCCAACCGGTTCGATGGTGTTGTGGATCGCGATTTTGCTTGGCATCACTCTGATAGTAAACTTCGTCAGTTAGGTTACGTCATGCAAACTCCACTAGACCAAGCTCATACCCTGATGGAAGTCGACGAAACGCAAAGCTTGCGCTTCTATGAACGCCTTGCCGATGCAGAACTGTTTTTGATCCTTGAGGAAGAAGCCAGCGGTGATCGCGCCCGTCCACTGATTTTCGAAACTAGCGACGGCGCGTTTGCGCTGATATTTGATCGCGAAGATCGCTTGGCTGATTTCGTCGATACACCGACACCGTTCGTTGCTATGTCTGGTCGTCGTATCGCAAAAACATTGGCCGGCGAAGGGATCGGGTTGGGGTTAAATTTAGGCGTTGCCACCTCAAGTATGCTGATGCCACCGGCGACAGTGGATTGGCTAAGCGAAGTTTTGGGTGCAAAGTCTATGGTAACAACGGCCATGCCGGAGGAACTGCATCCACCCAAAGGGTTGCCCGAGACGCTGATCTCTGCCCTCGACACTAAGCTTGCGAACATGTCCGGTGTTGTTACGGCAGCGTATTTGGTGGGAGTAACCTATAAAGGTTCGCAGAAGGGGCACATGTTGGCGATGATCGACGTGCCATCACCGGCTCAAGAAGGAGTCGCCGAAGCCATTTCCGAAGCCCTGGTTTTTAGTGGCATCGAGGCCGGACAACTGGATGTGACGTTCCTCGATGGTAACACCGCCCATATCGAAGGCTTTATCAGTGTCGGTCTAAAATTTGACGTACCAGACCTGGTTTTCCCTGCCGCTTTGAAACCATTAGCGCCGGGGATGGATCCGCAAAAACCGCCAAAACTTCGCTAAGATTTCTTTTCCAGCAACTGCACCATATCGCGTTTAATAGCACCAATGAGTTCCTTACCGAGCTCTCCACGAAGCTGTTCTTGCACTACCTCGCGAACCAAGTCGCGCAGCAATCCTTCGTCCATGACGGGGTTGGAAATGGCAAAACTTTCACCGGCAGAGTTGGGCGTATCATGTGGAACGCGTGTGGTTTCGTCGAGAATAATCGTTTCGGCCTTCGGTGTTTTCACCTTCATATGAGGGTGCAGAACCAAGATTTTTGCAGGCAAGTTCGCTTGGCGTGCCGTCTTTTCAATAGGTTCAGGCGCAACCTTTTTCAACTGAATTGGTGGGACCGTAGTCTCTGAAAACTTCGCATGCGTTTCTTTGCGGACCATATTGCGAATGGCCGACAAAACGTCGCTCAAGTCTTCTTGTTCCGGCTTTTCCACGCGTCCTCACAACTGTCGTTTGCAAACAAATTAGCTGAGACGTTGATATTGCGTCAACCGTCTTACTTCCAACGATCGCCGATTGCGTCAAGGATGTTGCCGCCCGAAAACGGCGTCGCCGCCTTGCTGGTCACCGCATCGAAGTTCACCTCTGGATCATAGGCAGGTATGCCTAGATCAAGATTTTCAACGGTCAGTAGCCCCATCGAGGACAACAAATTTAATGCCGCAACATATTCATCCCGCTGCGCGGATGCCAGATTTGATCTGGCCGACAACAAATCCTGCTCCGCGTCCAGCAAATCAAGCG
>CALCGO010000535.1 GCA_937901055.1 uncultured Rhodobacterales bacterium | reverse complement strand
CAAATATATCTACCGGAATTCTCTGTCGCACGTACCCCCGAGCGCGTTAGAATTTCATTGCAAGGGTACGTCCCCGAGGGAACGCTTCGTGCGGGCGCGCACATCGCCATCACTGCCAGTGTCTCGCCGCCAAGTCCACCGGTCGAGCCAGGCGGTTTCGATTTCAGACGTATGGCGTGGTTCATGAAGCTTGGAGGCGTGGGGTACTCCCACAATCCAATAATTCCGGCGTATACGGACCCTGTATCTGATTTCGGGGTTTGGTTGTTTTCCGTACGGATGCAAATATCGTCCAAAATCAAAAGCAGTATCAAGGGTCAGAACGGAGCTTTCGCTGCTGCCATTATAACCGGTGACAGATCCGACATCGATCCACAGATATTGGTCAGCTTGCGTGCATCCAACCTGGCTCATCTTCTGGCCATCTCAGGTTTGCATATGGGCATGCTGTCCGGTTTTGTTTTCGCAATATTTCGCTATGGGTTCGCGGTATTCCCGTATTTGGCTTTACGGCTTAGGCCCAAGAAACTCGCCGCTGGTCTCGCTATGTTCGCCGGGGCTAGCTATTTGATGTTGTCGGGCGCAAGTGTGGCAACGCAACGTGCGTTCATCATGACCGTGGTGGTCTTATTCGCCGTTATCCTCGACAAACCCGCATTCACCTTACGTGCGGTGGCATTGGCCGCATTTATCGTTTTGTTAATCAAACCTTACAGCCTGCTGGAAGCCGGATTTCAGATGTCTTTCGCGGCTACCACGGCACTAATTTCTGCCTACGAGTGGCTAAATAAACGGCAAGTCTGGCGGTTTTTATCGAAAGGGAAATGGAGATACGTCAAACCGGTCATCGCGCTATTGTTCACCTCCGCTGTGGCTGGAATCGCGACGGCGCCAATCTCTGCATTCCACTTCAATCAAATTTCGCAATACGGATTGGCGGCAAACTTGCTAGCGGTTCCTATAATGGGGTTAGTTGTGATGCCGAGCGCCGTGGTCGCGTTTACCTTAACTCCATTTGGCCTCGAGAAATACGCATTTTGGGTGATGGGACAGGGAATCGGGGCCATTCTTTCCATAGCCGAGTATTTTTCGAATTTGGAAGGGGCCGCGAGAACTATCAGGTCCGCTACACCCGTCGTCCTCGCCGGAATTGTAACCAGCGGGTTAATCTTGTTTCTGTGGAAAGGCTACGGGCGCGCTTTGGGTGTAATAATGTTGGCATTGTCGATATTTGTTTGGTCAAAATCTGACCGCCCGATGATTTTGATAAGTGAGGATGGTCGAATGTTTGGCCTCATGACCGAATTCGGTCGCGTTGTGAGTAAACCACGCGGCAGCGGATATGCTGTTCGCATATGGCTTGAGAATGACGGTGATGTCGCTAGCCAGAACGAGGCAGCAATGCGAGCGGGCGTAAATGGCGATAAGCACAGTTTCGTTGCCGCGTTGTCAGACGAGTGGCGGATATATTTGTATTTGGGGGATGACGCGAGTGTTGCCACTGCGAATTGCGTTGATAACACGATTCTGGTGACGCCAAAGTTGTTTGACGTTACCGGAAGTTGCATGAAAATAGATAAGAGCTATCTGCGCAAATCTGGTGCAATTTCTGTCAACATGGTTGATGGTATCCCGCTGTTTGAACACAGTCGCGATACCGCAAGAAATCGTCCGTGGGGATACTGATTAATAAGTTCTTACTAACCCCACAAGCCTACCTTGTACCCGCACCTGATCGTCGCGATAAACGCGCGTTTCATATGCTGGGTTTGCTGCCTCAAGCGCGATGGAGCTGCCATGCTTACGGAAACGCTTCAGCGTCGCTTCCTGATCTTCAACAAGAGCCACAACGATATCACCGTTATCAGCCGTCACTTGTTCACGAATTACAACAACGTCACCGTTGTTAATACCCGCATCAACCATCGAGTCACCCTTCACCTCCAAAGCGAAGTGTTTTCCGGAATTCGAGAGCATAGCCCCCGGAACCGCAACAGTATGGGAAACTTCTTGAATAGCCTCGATTGGGGTGCCTGCAGCAATCCGGCCCATGACCGGAATTTCAAGCGCGTTAACTTCCACAGGGATAGCTTCGGGATGAGGATCAACGCGACCACCTTGGACAACCTCGGGCGTAAACCCTCCGCCACCCATGGCGTCAGGCAAGCGCACAATCTCGATTGCACGTGCGCGGTGCGCGAGGCGGCGTATGAAGCCGCGTTCTTCAAGTGCCGTGATCAAACGATGGATACCGGATTTCGACCGAAGATTGAGCGCCTCTTTCATTTCATCAAATGATGGTGGCACGCCATCTTTCTGTAACCGTTCGTTAATAAACTTCAGTAAATCAAGTTGTTTGCGCGTCAGCATATCCGTCTCCGAACCAAAAAATAACACCTATAGTCACGTTAAGTTCTACATGTGTTCTCGTTTTGTGTCAACTGTCACCGAATTCGTTAAGAAACTCGCACAAACTCAACAGATGCACCTTTGTTAAGTGGCTCACCGTTGGGCGGGCGCACCAATAGGGCATTAGATTGGCCCAATATGGTTAACAAAGAACTATCTTGCCGTTTGAATGGCGTAATTTCGGCGCCGCCGGTGGTCAATTCGACTTTTGCCCGCATATAATGCTCACGACCACCGTTTTGCGGAACATCATGCGTCAACACCGCAATTTCACGTGATAGCGGCGTCGACGCAAACCCCAACATGACGTCTAGCATTGGTCGTAGAAATATATGGCCACACACCATGGAGGAAACCGGATTCCCCGGCAATCCAACCAGCGGAATTCCATCCATCATCCCAGCCATCAGCGGTTTACCCGGCTGCATAGCAACCTTGTAGAAATCCAGCGCCATTCCGCGATCCACAGCAACCTTGTGAACCAGATCATGATCGCCCACAGATGCCCCACCAATCGTAACCACCAGATCAACCCCGGCGGATAGATCGATCGCCTGTTGCAGGCTATCAACGGTATCACGCGCGATAGGTAGCATCCTGACCTCGGCTCCATGTTCTTCCAGCAATGCTTTCAGGCCGAAGTTATTTGAGCTGACAATCTGGTCGGGACCAGGTGTTTCGCCCGGCATTACCAACTCATTACCATTGGCAATAAGTGCAACAACTGGTTTACGCGTCACCGGAATCTCGGCGATATTCATTGATGCCAGCAATGCTATGTCCGATGACGTCAATTTGCGTGGTGCGGATATGACGTCGCCCTCGCTGAAGTCTCCGCCAGCGGGGCGGATGTATCTATTGGTGTCACGGTTTTCAAGCACGGAAATGGTGTTGCCGTCTCGGATTGTATCCTCTTGGATAAGAACACAATCCGCGCCTTCAGGTACCGGAGCGCCTGTAAAGATCCGAACGGCTTCGCCATTATTAACACGACCCGCAAACCGAGCGCCCGCTGCGGATTCTCCGATAACGGTTAGGGTCATTCCTGCCTGTGCTTCAGCGTTAACCACCGCGTAACCATCCATCGCCGACGAGGAAAACGGCGGCTGCGTCAGACGCGCAGAAACATGGTGGGCCAGCACCCGGCCAGCGGCTTGGGCAAGCGGTACGGTTTCGCTTTCCAATTTGGTGGCAAGAGCAAAAATATGGTTAAGGGCTTCGGAAACCGAAATCATTACTCGGCCTCAAATAGGCCAGATTTCCCGCCGTCCTTTAAAATTAGGCGCACATCGGAGATCACCATCGCTTTATCGACAGCTTTGACCATGTCGTAAATCGTAAGACCTGCAATAGATACCGCGGTCAACGCCTCCATCTCGACACCGGTTTGGCCAGTGGTTTTTACCGTGGCCTCAATATCTACGCAATTGTTGGCAGGGTCTGGCGTTAACTCTACCGAAACCTTTGAAAGGGCCAACGGATGGCAAAGCGGGATCAGATCATGCGTTTTTTTGGCAGCCATGATGCCTGCCAAACGCGCAACGCCAAGAACGTCACCCTTCTTGGCGCGCCCTTCGGTTATCAAAGCCAGCGTGGACGGCTCCATTGTTATTTGCCCCTTCGCCACGGCTACACGCGAGGTGATTTGCTTGTCGGAAACATCAACCATATGGGCTGCGCCCTGGTCGTCAAAATGCGTTAGGTCGGACATTCACAGCTCCAGCAGGTTACGAGTCGCAGCTTCGACATCGGCTTGCCGCATCAGGCTCTCACCAATCAGGAAGCAGCGGACATTATGTCGAGCCATATCGGCTAGGTCATCGGTCGAATTGAGCCCTGATTCAGAGATCAGTATCTTGCCCTCGGGCGCAAGTTTTACCAACTCACGGGTCGTATCAAGTGATGTCTCGAAGGTTTTCAAATTTCGGTTGTTGATCCCGAGCAGGGGGGATTTCAAAACGCTCGCGCGTTCCAGTTCGCCAGTGTTATGGACCTCGACAAGAACATCCATACCCCAAGCGAATGCTGCATCTTCTAGTTCCACTGCCTGCGCGTCAGAAACGCTGGCCATGATAATCAGGATGCAATCAGCACCCATGGCACGCGCCTCGGTCACTTGATAAGTGTCATACATGAAATCCTTGCGAAGAACGGGCAGGGAGACCGCCGCGCGGGCTGCTACAAGAAATGAATCGGCGCCCTGAAATGACGGTGTATCGGTTAACACACTAAGGCAGGTTGCACCGCCGCGCTCATACGCTTTCGCCAACTCAGGTGGGTTGAAATCAGCGCGGATAAGCCCTTTGGAAGGGCTGGCCTTTTTTACTTCTGCAATTAGGCCGTAGCCTGTCGATGAAGCAGTTTTTAGTGCGTCAGCGAACCCTCGAACGGGTGATGCCGATTTTGCCGCAACCTCGACTTCTGTAAGTGCGCGCGAAGCTTTGCGCACCGCGATTTCTTCCAGTTTATAGGCTTTGATCTTATCTAGAACGTTGCTCATTCACTTGCCGCCGATGTTATCTTTGCCAGGTTGGTGACAGCGGCCAACGCTCGCCCGGAATCAATACTCTCACGAGCCATCTCCACGCCAGATTTTAGATCATCCGTTTTGCCGGCAATCACCAGTGCAGCGGCCGAATTCAGCAACACGGCGTCGCGATAGGCATTATGCTCACCTTCCAATAACGCACGAAAAGCCACAGCATTTTCAGCCGGTGTACCGCCCATGATATCCTCGAAAGGATGAACAGGCAGGCCCGCATCTTCGGGATGGATTTCGCGATCTTCAACCACCCCATCTTCAAGTGCCGAAACCCAGCTAACCCCGCAAATCGTTATTTCATCCGTGCCATCGGAACCATGCACAAGCCACGCCTTTTCCGACCCCAGCGCCAGCAGCGTTTCAGCCATCGGGCGGATTACATCACGCGAATACGCCCCGGTTAACTGTCGTTTAACGCCTGCAGGATTTGTTAACGGGCCAAGAATGTTGAATATCGTCCGCGTTCCAAGTTCTTGGCGCGATGGCATCACGAAACGTACAGCAGGGTGGTGCATCGGAGCCATCATGAAACCTATTCCGGCTTCCCGCAGGCCCTTTTCGACGACATCCACGCCGACCATTACGTTAATCCCCATCTCTCCCAGTGCGTCGGCAGAACCGGATTTGGATGAAAGGTTGCGGTTTCCGTGCTTGGCAACGGTTACACCGGCACCCGCCACAACAAACGCCGTAGCGGTAGAGATGTTAAGTGTTCCTTTACCATCGCCACCTGTACCAACGATATCCATCGCCCCTTCGGGCGCGTTAACGGGCAAACATTTCGCGCGCATAACAGCGGCGGCGGCGGCATATTCATCAACGCTTTCACCGCGTGTCCGCAAAGTCATCAGGAAACCACCAATCTGGCTTGGCGTGGCTTCACCACCCATGATGACGTTAAAAGCGGCCTCTGCGTCTTCGCGGGAAAGCGGGCCGTCTACAGCTTTTTCGATGTATTCTTTAAGGTCGCTCATTTGCCGCCCCCTGCAATATCGAGAAAATTCTTAAGCATCGCATGCCCGTGTTCAGACGCAATGGATTCAGGATGAAATTGAAGACCATGAATTGGTAGCTCGTTGTGTTGCAATCCCATGATCGTTCCGTCCTCTAATTCCGCCGTGATCTCAAGGCAGGCCGGCAAAGTCTCGCGTTCGACAATCAGCGAATGATACCGTGTGGCCTCGAACGGCGAGGGCAAGCCTTTGAACAAACCTTTACCCTTGTGATGCATCTTACCCATTTTACCATGCACGATTTCATCGCAGCGCACGACGTTGCCGCCGAATGCCTGACCAATCGTTTGATGGCCCAAACAAATACCTATCAACGGTGTCTTGGTTTCTGCCGCGGCTTGTACCAACGGCAGACAAATCCCCGCTTGATCAGGATCACAAGGGCCGGGCGACAACATGATCGCCGAGGGGTTCATACCCATTGCCGTTTGCACATCCAACTCGTCGTTGCGTTTAACTTCGACGTTTGCACCCAGCTCGCCCAGATAGTGGACTAAGTTGTAGGTAAAACTGTCGTAATTATCGATAAGTAACAGCATCGTTTGTCTTTCCTAATCGCTCTGTCCACATTTGGGTGGAAGTGTGCGCATAGCAGCGTTAAGGTCGTTTACCAATGATCGACGGTTATTGGAACGGCTGATCTGGTTTTTTGGAGAAATTGGCCCATGGGCGACAATAATATCTTACCCAAAGGCGGCTTTCTTCGCGGTGTACTAGCTGGATTGACTTTGATCGCGCTCATTTTCATAGGGCTTGCCAACTATTTTCCGCTAATTGCGGCATCTGACCCCACACCCGCCACCGTGACCGAACTGAATTCGGCTCCTGTGCAACCCGTTGTCGAGCCGGAGGAATCATCGAGTGGCCTAGCTTTAAGCACAGAGGAACCAACAACCGCACAGCTTGTGACCAATCCAACGCCGCTAG
>CALCGO010000534.1 GCA_937901055.1 uncultured Rhodobacterales bacterium | reverse complement strand
GCCTAGGCCATCTGTTCTACCGGCAGAGCCTTCAATTCCTTCGGGGTCGTCGATGGTTTGACCCAACATCTGATAGCCACCACAAATTCCCAGAATGCGTCCGCCGCGTCGTAGGTGCGCTTGTAGGTCGATGTCCCAACCTTGGTCACGCAAGAAGTTCAGGTCCCCGATGGTCGACTTTGTGCCGGGAATTATGACGAGGGCTGCATCGCCTGGAATAGCCTCTCCGGGCTTTATCATCGTTAGCGTAACAGATGGCTCCAGTTTCAGTGGGTCGAGATCGTCAAAATTGGCGATACGGGAAAGCATGAGGGAGGCGATCTTTAGGGGGCCACTGCCTGCGCTTGCGATGTCTAGGGCGTCTTCGGCGGGCAAGCGATTTGCTTGCGAAAACCACGGGGCAACGCCGAAATTCTGCCAGCCGGTGCGGGTCTCGATCTCGTGCAACCCGTCGTCGAACAGCGAAGGGTCACCGCGAAATTTATTGACAAGAAAGCCTTTGATCAATGCGCGGTCATCGTCAGGAAGGACCGCGTGCGAGCCAACTAGTTGGGCTATTACGCCACCGCGATCAATGTCACCTGCCAGAATTACGGGCACATCGGCGGCCTCCGCAAAACCCATATTGGCGATATCACCAGCCCGCAGGTTTATTTCGGCGGGGGAGCCAGCGCCTTCCACCAGCACAATGTCGGCTTCGGCTTTCAGGCGCTCGAAGCTTTCCAGAACGGCGGGCATCAGGCTTGGTTTCAATGCCGCATATTCGCGCGCTGCAACGGTGGTTAAACGTTTACCTTGTACGATGACCTGCGAGCCGACCTCGGTTTCCGGCTTCAACAGCACCGGGTTCATGTCCACGCGTGGAAGTACACCGCAAGCAAGGGCTTGCAAGGCTTGCGCACGCCCGATTTCGCCGCCGTCTTCGGTAACCGCGGCGTTGTTGGACATATTTTGTGGTTTGAAGGGTAGCACGCGCAATCCGCGACGGGTTAAGGCACGGCAGAGGCCGGCGACCAACATGGATTTCCCAACGTTGGACCCTGTGCCTTGGATCATCAATGAATCGCCCATTCGCGCCTCCGTTTCAGAGCGACGCTAGCCTGTGCAAGGGGCAGGTGCAATCAGGTTTCCGGCTCACAGATCACTGCTTTGGGTTGGTAATCAGTCAAAGCGGCTTGTCGTTCCTCCACACTTATATGCAAGTCGTCGAAAGGTGTGCCGCAGGCTTTGCGCGGGGTGCGAAATATGAACAGTTTTGAAAGTCCGGCGTATGGGTCCAGCATTTCACCGGCGGGGTCAGTGGTATAACGATCTTGCCAGCCGACGGGCAACGGAAGGCCGCAGATTTCGGCTTTTTCAAGCATCCAGATAAACGGAATGTTCGATAGCGACCGGGCCGGTTGAAAGCCTTCGACATTGCCACCAACGTCTGAATGCCCGCCCGGGAACCAGAGTTGTTCGACCTGTCCATTCCAGTTCTTCTGATATTGCCATAAAATGGGTTCGTAAGCAGTTCGGGTTTCATCAAGGGCGAGTGCCTGAAACGCGTTGACGATGGCGGGGCTGAGGCGGTGGTCGTGGAACTCGGTTGCCATGGGGGCGATCCGTGTGAGCATAGGGTAAGGCAGCCCGAGGGCTTTGACCGTATCCCAAACGCCGACCATTTCGATCTTGACGTTTTCGTGGCAGTAAGCCCGACCGAAGGCGGCGGATTTGGAGCCTTTGCGATTGAATTCGTAGTGGCGAAAGGCACGTTGAACGCGGCGAGTCGTCATGTGCTCGGCTTTGAGTAGGCCGATACGGCCAATCATTCCGGCAAGGGACCGAACGGCGTATGCGCCTCGGCTAAATCCGAAAAGCAGGATTTTGTCGCCTGGGGCATAGGCGCGGGACAAAGCGGCGTACCCCGCACAGATGGTTAGGTTGATACCGACGCCCGCGGCGATGTTTACCCATTTTCAAAATCCGGTGCCTTGGATGCCGGGGTGATAGGTGACCAACAGATCTGTGCGCGGCAACATTTCGGAAAGAAGCTTGTAAAGGAGACCGGCGTTGGTTTCTTCGCCCTCCACAAGTCGGCTTAGCGTGCCGTCGATAATGACCACATGTGTACGGCTCAACGATCTGCCCCTGATTGGTTATGCAGATGACCTTACGGTGAAAAACCGGTGTGGGGAATACACGTTCGGTTTAGTTCGCCGTGAGAGCGAGAAGAGCATCGGCGATGTCGGCGTCTTCGATCGCCATTGCCCCTCGGGCTTGGCGGATTTCATGGGCGCGGGTCAAGACTTGCGCATGCGTGTGGCCAAGCGGCGGATCGAACTTGTAACTCGCCAGTTCAATCAGCAGGCCGAGCGGGTCCCGGAAATATAGCGAATCCATGAAACCGCGGTCTTTGATACCAGAGCTGGCAATACCGACAGCTTTCAAACGACTTTGGGCCACCCGTATCGTCGACTGGCCAACCCAAAAAGCAATGTGGTGCAGCGAACCTTCAGGCTGGGGCAAGGGTTGATCGCTTGGCTTTCGCGCCTCGTCTGTAAATACGGTAATGGTGCGTCCGTCACCACAACTAAAAAAGAGGTGGTTTAGATCGGTGGCATCAAGATTGGGTTGCTCGAATATCAGCGGCATACCAAGCATGTCTTGCCAAAAGTCGATGCTGGTTTGACGGTCCGCGCCGTTAAGCGTGATGTGGTGTATGCCTTGAACCTGTAGAATGCTCATTGTGATGCCCTCTGAGAGATTGATGCGCACACAATAACGGGGTTTCCTCTCGATACAATTCAGTACTTATGAAAACATTGTTTCGAAACTTGATGCAAATTCAGAGTGACAGCACTGTTACTGTTTCCAGTTGTCCGTAACCGTTGAAGTCGGTGGTGACTCCTTTCACGTAGGCACCCATATTTTGAAAGATGACATAGTCGTCATCCGCAATGTCGGCTGGGAGCGACAATTTATTTGGCAACACGTCGAGGGAATCGCAGGTCGGACCAAAAACCTGTGCCAACCTGTTTGTTTTGCTGCGTTGATCACCGAGGGGTGGCAACACGGTATAGCTGCGTCGCACGTCCAGAACCGGAAACTCGGACAGGCCGCCGTAGATGCCATCATTCAAAAAGATGTCGCCGTTGTCGTTGATGCTTTTTACGCGCGTGGCATGAGTGAAAGATTCGGCCACCATCGCGCGACCCGATTCACAAACCAAGGCCGGGCGCGTGCTGAATTCCTTCGAAACCGCGCTGTCGATCAAAGCGAAGAACTGTTCCAGATTTGGGACACCTTGGGCTGTTTTTGCGGGAAATCCACCACCCACGTTGAGGCGCTTGATGGTTACACCGGCTGCGCGCGCAACAGCCGCGGCCTCGGTGATGTAGGCTTCCCACGCCTGCGGGTCTTCGCATTGGGTGCCCGGGTGGAAGGTGATTGAAGGGATGTAGCCTGCAGCTTGCACGCGACGCAGCAGCTCGATCACTTTTTCGGGTGTTGCTCCGAATTTGGAGCCAAAATCGTAAACAGCACCCGATACCGGCAATTTAATGCGAACGGAAATCTCCACGCCTGAAGCGGGAACGATGTCTTGAATTTTTGAAAACTCGCGAAACCCGTCGACGGAGTATGATTTAACACCGGTTTTGTGCGCAAACCGAATTTCGGATTTCGAGCGCACAGGATTGTTGTAGTGCAGGGCTGCATGTGGGGCGAGTTCCCGAAGTAATCGGATTTCATTTGGTGAGGCCACATCAAACGCCGTTACCCCCGCCGCCAACAGATTGGAAAGCACGGCCTGTTCGGGATTGGCTTTGACGGCATAGGTTACCAAGCCGTTAAACCCTTTGAGGAAACGTGTCGCCTGCGCTTGCAGTGCGGCAGGTGCAAAGAAATGGACAGGGTGGTCAGGTGCGCGCGCGCGCAGGTAATCGCTTGGGGAATTCCAGATTTCCGATGTGATGTTCATTGCTACTCTCCCGTGTTTTGTTGATTTTGCGAAAGAGACGCGACATTTTCACTCGTTATTTTGGTCTAATTGTGTATAATTGCGGTTATAATGACGAAATGATGGGTGAAATGACGTGGACGATATTGATAGAACGTTGATACGAGAGTTGTCGATGGACGCGCGAACCTCCGTTTCCACACTTGCGCGGCGGTTAGAAGTGGCACGTACAACGGTTCAGGCTCGGCTTGAAAAACTGGAGCGTAGCGGGGTCATCGCTGGATATACGGTGAAATTGGGTGACGCGACGCGTCTTAACCGGATTAGGGCGACGGTGCTGGTACAGTTCGAACCGCGCACTGGGCCGCATGTGGTCCAGCGGCTGAAATCTATGCCGGAAGTCGAGGTTGCACATACGGCATCCGGAAGGTTTGATCTGGTGCTGCAGCTTGGCACACCAAATACCGAACGCCTCGATAAGGTGCTGGACGAAATCGGCGCAATCAAGGGGGTTCAAAGCTCGGAATCGTTGATCCATCTGTCCACCAAATTCGATCGCGCTATCTGAGGGCTTTTCCTTGGCTCAAAGCCCCTGTATGTAATGGCGAAACTTAAATGCAGGATACGCCCGATGCCTATGGAAAAGACCTTTGATGCCGCCTCTGCCGAGGCCGAGATTTTCGCCAAGTGGGAAGCGATTGAAGCTTTCAAAGCCGGGGCGAACGCCAGCCGTGAGGAAACCTTCAGCATCATGATTCCACCGCCCAACGTCACGGGCGTTTTGCATATGGGACATGCCTTCAATAACACGCTTCAAGACATTTTGGTGCGCTGGCACAGGATGCAGGGCTTTGACACGCTTTGGCAACCGGGGCAGGACCATGCGGGTATTGCGACCCAAATGGTGGTTGAACGCCAATTGGCCGAACAGGGTAACGAAGGCCGTAAGGAATTGGGCCGCGAGAAATTCCTTGAAAAAATCTGGGAATGGAAAGAGGAATCCGGCGGCACAATCGTTAACCAGCTTAAACGTCTAGGTGCGTCGTGCGATTGGTCGCGCAACCGCTTTACGATGGACGAGGGTTTCCACGACGCCGTTCTGAAAGTCTTTGTTGAAATGTATAACAAAGGTTTGATTTATAAAGGTAACCGTCTGGTTAACTGGGATCCGAAGTTCGAGACCGCGATTTCCGACCTTGAGGTCGAGAACGTTGAGGTCGACGGCCACATGTGGCACTTCAAATACCCGCTGGCTGGCGGTGAGACATATACCTACGTTGAAAAAGACGAAGATGGTAACGTTACCTTAACCGAAGAGCGCGATTATATCGCCATTGCCACTACGCGGCCTGAAACCATGTTGGGTGACGGGGCCGTTGCGGTGCATCCAAGCGACGAGCGCTATGCGTCGATCGTTGGCAAAATGGTTCATCTACCGCTGTGTGATCGCCTTATCCCGATTATTACGGATGAGTACCCTGATCCGAACTTTGGTTCTGGCGCTGTGAAAATTACCGGCGCGCATGATTTTAACGATTATGCGGTAGCCAAGCGGAATAACATTCCGATGTATCCGCTGATGGATGTGCGCGGTCATATGGTTGAAGGCTCGATCGTTCCTGAGAAATATCGCGGGATGGAGCGCTTCGTTGCACGTAAGGCGATTGTTGCCGATATTGACGCTTTGGGCCTGATGACTGAGGTTGAAGACAAGAAGATCATGCAGCCGTTCGGGGACAGATCGAAAGTCGTGATCGAGCCGATGCTGACGGATCAGTGGTTCGTGGACACTGCGCAGATTGTGCAGCCCGCGATTGACGCAGTGCGATCCGGTGAGACGAAGATTTTGCCAGAGCAGGACGCGAAGGTTTATTTCCACTGGCTCGAGAATATCGAGCCTTGGTGTATCTCACGGCAACTTTGGTGGGGGCATCAGATTCCGGTTTGGTATGGCGTTAATTACGCCATAGATAAAAATGCTGATGTTGAAGGAAGCCCATTTGGCGTCCATCCAAGTATTTCCATTCATTTAGGTGGGAACCGCGCCTCTGGTCCGGTAGGAAATCGAGTTTCAGGTAAAGAATTTTGTGTTTCCAGTGAAAAAGATGCGATTCAGGCTGCGAAGGAATATATATCCGAGCTAACTGGTCGCGATACCGATAAAATAAGAATTGAAGTCTGTTCCGCTGAGGAAGCCCAAGTAAACATTAATTTGCGCGAAAACTCTAGCGGAGAAATCGTTTACAAAATTGGCCGCGATCCCGACGTA
>CALCGO010000533.1 GCA_937901055.1 uncultured Rhodobacterales bacterium | reverse complement strand
GTGTCTTTGTCCATCTCGCCTTGATCGCGCCATTTCGCAAATTTTGGCGTCCATTTTTCAGCGATGAACTGTGCTGTCATTTCTTCGAGCATCTTATGCTCGTCTGTCATCCATTCGGATTTAAGATTGTTAAACGTCATTTTTTCTTTCCCCCAACAGCTGGTGCGCCGTATTCCGCGATAAACTCATCGAAAACCGCGGCCAGCTTGTCAGCATCGGCGTACTCGTCAAGGTGTTCCAGAAGAACGGTTAACAAGTAGTTGTTCCCCAGACCATATTCCGCGTTAAGGGCGCGCAGGCGCTCGTAAGCCGGTTCGGTCAGGTTCATTGATCGACGAACCGGTAGAGGAAGACGTTTACCCATTAAAATGCCTCGGCAGCTAAGCCCATCACTGGCTCCGCACCTGTGGTGATCCGGGCCAAACGCAGAGCGGTTTCCGGCAGTGATCTAGCCATATAGTAGCGACCCGTGGCAAGTTTGGTTTCATAGAACGCCACGTCACTCGCACCAGCGGCCAGTGCATCTTGCGAGGCTTTGGCCATGCGCGCCCACATCAATCCAAGAACGACATGGCCGAACAAGTGCATAAAATCACTTGAGCCGGACAAGGCGGCGTTCGGGTTTTTCGGGGCCTCTGACATGAAATACATCGCCGCTGCCTGCATATCTTTGGAGGCAGCTTTTAGTGGATCGAGGAAGTCTGCCTTAAGCGTCGTATCTTCGTCGTTTTCCTTGATGAACGTTTTCACAATATCAAAGAATGCCATGATGTGTTTGCCACCATCACTTGCCAGTTTGCGACCAACCAGATCGAGCGCCTGAACGCCATTCGCGCCTTCATAGATCATCGCGATACGGGCATCGCGTACGAATTGGGACGCGCCGGTTTCTTCAATGTAGCCATGGCCGCCGTAAAGCTGTTGGGCTTGAACGGTCATGTCGAAGCCTTTGTCGGTCAGGAAGCCTTTGATGACGGGGGTCATCAACGAAAGCAGGCCTTCGGCATCGGCGTCGTCTGCGTCCCCTGCGTCCAGCAGGGTTGCACCCCACATAATGAAAGCGCGTGCGCCCTCGACAAAAGATTTCTGGTCCATAAGGGAGCGACGCACGTCGGGGTGCACGATCAGTGGATCAGCAGGGCCTTCGGGGTTTTTCGCACCTGTAACGTCGCGCCCTTGCAGGCGGTCGCGGGTGTAGTTAACCGCATTTTGATACGCGACCGAGGCTTGCCCCAAACCTTGCAGGCCAACGCCAAGGCGGGCGGCGTTCATCATGGTGAACATGGCGCGCAGGCCTTTGTGTTCTTCGCCAACGAGGTACCCTTCGGCTTCGTCAAAGTTCATCACACATGTCGAATTGCCGTGGATGCCCATTTTTTCTTCCAGCATCCCGCAAGCCACGCCGTTGCGTGCGCCAAGGGAACCGTCTTCTTTTACCAGAAATTTCGGCACGATGAACAGGGAGATACCTTTCACGCCGTCCGGTCCACCCGGAATTTTGGCCAATACGAGGTGGATAATGTTATCCGCCATGTCGTGTTCGCCAGCCGAGATGAAAATCTTTTGGCCAGTGATTTTATAGGAACCGTCGCCCGATGGTTCCGCCTTGGAACGCATCAAGCCCAGATCTGTGCCGCAATGTGGCTCCGTCAGGTTCATGGTTCCGGTCCATTCGCATGTGACCATTTTTGGCAGGAACTTTGCCTTTAATTCTTCGGACGCATGGGCGTGGATTGCCTCGTAAGCGCCGTTGGTCAGGCCCGGGTACATATTGAATGCCAGATTGGCGGAAACGTGCATTTCGCTGACAGCGACACCTAGAACGTAAGGCATGCCTTGGCCACCGTATTCAGGGTCTGCGCCAAGGCCAGTCCAGCCGCCTTCGCGGACGATGTCAAACGCTTCTTTGAAACCTGTCGGGGTGCGAACGACACCGTTTTCCAGCGTGCAGCCTTCTTTATCACCGACGGCGTTTAGGGGCATCAGCACATCGCGGGCGATTTTGCCGGCCTCGTCCAGAATCGCTCCGGTGAAGTCGCGATCCAGATCGCTGTAACCGGGGGTCGCGCTTTCGTGTACGTTCAATACTTCGTGCAAAACAAAGTCGATATCTTTTAGCGGGGGCGTGTAGGTAGGCATATTCGTATTCCTTTATTCAGCGGCGAGCTTGACGCCACGGTCAGCGAGAACCGTCTCGCCCCATTGCAGTTGTTCTTTAAGGTCAGCGATGGCTTCGGTGAGTTCTTCGCGCTGGTTTTCCATATCGCGAAGGCGCTCTTGGCCAAGTTCATAGGTTCTGGTCAGCTGTGTGGTTTGCTGATCGCCCAATGAGTAGAGATTCAGGAGTTGGCGGATTTCTTCAAGGCTGAAACCAAACCGTTTGCCTTGCAGGATAAGCTTAAGGCGGGCGCGGTCACTTTTGGTGAACAGGCGTTTTTGACCTTCGCGGATCGGAAAGATCAATTCCTTGGCCTCGTAGAACCGCAAGGTCCGTGGCGTGACGTCATAAGACTCGCACATTTGGCCGATAGTCATCAAAGAATCTGTCATGGCTTTCCCTTTGGTTGACGTTAACGTAAACTAAAGGGTGTGCAAAATCAAGGGAGGTTGACGTTAACGTAAGGTGACGTGACGTCAGTCCAGTGCGTCGAGTGAATCTTGTGTCATCTGGCGCAGGCGTTTCAGCTCGCAGGATATCTCTTCCAATTCAACCCGACGTTCTTCGAGTTGAGCAAGTTGGTCCGTGGACATTTGTATCCAGCGTTCCATCTGGCTGCGGTTCTGGTCACTTAAATCGTATAGCTCCAACCATTGCCGGATTTCTTCTAACGGAAACCCAAAACGGCGACCTTGGCGGATCAGCTTAACGCGCGCTTTTTCTGTTGCGCCATAGTGACGGGTGCGGCCAACTTTGGCCGGAGAAATCAGTTCAAGATATTCATAATAACGCAACGTACGCGGCGTTACATCGAACAGCGCGCACATTTCTTTAAGCGTTAGAGTGTCGTCTGACATTGTGTCACCCCTTTTGCCCTATATTGGGCAATGGGGCGGGGGTTTGCAATCACAAGAATGCGTTTGGAGCAAAGAAATAGAACCCGTAGGCCAGAATTACGGCAGGGACTGTGCTGTATGCCGTCGCCATCACAGCCGCTTTAGGGTTCAGGGCGATCGCAGGGAACAGCGCATCACCGTCGTTCGAGATCGCGTTGCCCATCAAAGCTGCAAACGGGATGATGCCGTTTATGTAAAGTGTCGTGACCAGAACTTGCGGCCCACAGCCCGGAATCAGGCCGATGAGTACACCCATCAGCGGCAACAGCGGCGCTACGGAGGAGAACACGTCTTTCAGGTCAAGGCCTGCGAAAACCACAACGTAGTCATACGCTAGATAAGCACCGATCACCCAGATGGATATGAAACTGGTTTCCTCGGCCACGCGGGTAAAGGGGGCGTCATCCACATGCGACATCGCCTGAACAGGGGAGGTGGCCCAGACCACCAAACCGATGGCCGTGCCGATCAACCCGACAACCATCATCCAAGGCCCGTACACGGCCGCTAGATCCACCTGCGCAAGTTGCGAGATACCCATGACAAGGCCGGGAAGAACTACGACGACATACATATAGTCTTTAGGGCGGATGCGCCCGATCAACGGGGCGAGTTCACAGGTTGCAGCCGTGTTGCCGCGGTAGTCGATTTTATTGAACCAGTTCACGAAGTATCCTGAAATAACCCCGACAACCAAAGACAATGGCAGCACAACTGCCGCTACGTCAGGCCGTGTTGCGATCAAAAGGAACGCTGCGTCACCCATTGTCGCCGTTAGCGCGGCCACAACCGCGCCAAAACCCACATTACCGGACGAATAAGCTGCCACCACCACAACCGCGCCACCGCAACCGGGTGTTGCGCCCAGCAGGGCTGAAAGCGGCACTTGCCACCCTTTGGCGTTTCGTAAAGCAGAACCAAGGTTGAAGTTGAACACCCGTTCCGCCCCATAAAATATCAATAAAGTCGTTGCCACAAAGGCGCTAACTTGAACGTAGGCATCTGTCATCAGACTTCGGGTCAGCGCACCCAACTCGCCGGGGTAGATCGCAAGGACCGCCATTGTCAGCGCGACAAACAAACGTTTCGTTTTGAACGGGCCGATTTTTTCGGGCCACGCCGTTGGTGCATTTGTGCTGGTGATTGTCGGTTGCATTGTGCGTATTTCCTGCGATTGCGAACTATTCTCATTTGCAATACAAGATTATCACTGGCAATAGCAAGCAAAATATGTCCAGAGTCATTTCAACGTATTTTACTCGTTGAGAGATACCATGACAGAAAACACCGTCGCTGAACGTCGCAAGATGGCCGAACAGTTTATTTCCGTGATCCCCCATTCCCGAGACCTCGGTATGGTGCTGGAAGCTTTGGGGGAAGGGGCGGCCGAAATGTCGATCCCCTATGACAAGCGGTTTGTCGGGGACCCGGACACCGGCGTCTTGCATGGCGGCGTTATCACAGCGCTGCTTGATACCTGTTCCGGCGCGGCCGTTTCCAGCCATCCGTCGGTATTCGAGGCGACTGCCACTATTGATTTACGGATCGACTATATGCGTCCGGCGACGCCGGGCCAACGTATTCTGGCCAAAGCGGAATGTTACCGGGTGACCAAATCCGTCGCCTTTGTGCATGCCAAAGCTTACGACGAAAACGAGGATGATCCGGTTGCTACCGCCGCTGGTGCTTTCACCGTTGGGCGTCCGAAAAAAGGGGGTGCGTGATGTCACGACCAAAACCCGAACCGGTACAGGTTATCAAACAGCGCCGCGATGATGCGTTGAACAAGTTGGCCGGAAACGTGCCGTACATCCAGCACCTAGGCGTGAACTTTGATCGCCGCGGGGACGAGCTGACTGCAACTCTGCCATTTTCCGAAAGCTTGATCGGGAACCCGTTTCTCCCTGCCATCCACGGCGGTGTTACGGGTGCGTTTCTCGAAATCACGGCGGTAATGGAACTGATGTGGTCAATTGTCTGGGAGCAAATGGAAAATGGCGGGCCAGCAGCTGAAGCGATAGAACGCGGCGAATATCCGGCCATGCCCAAGACCATCGATTTCACCGTGGATTATCTGCGCACAGGTCTGCCGCGTGACGCCTATGCGCGTGCGCGGGTGAACCGGTCTGGGCGCCGCTATGCATCGGTGCATGTGGAGGCTTGGCAGGATAACAAGACCAAGATATTCGCACAGGCTACGGGCCATTTTCTGATGCCGGAGTTGATTACCTAAATGAAATCGGCCGAAATTACCCACCGCCGCGTCTTGAACGTGGCCATTCCGATTGTGATTTCCAATGCGACGTACCCGATTTTGGGTGCGGTCGATACGGGGGTTGTCGGACAGCTTGGTGACGCGGTGCCAATCGGGGCCGTGGGTATCGGCGCGATTATTTTGTCAGGTTTGTACTGGATTTTCGGATTCCTGAGGATGGGAACATCCGGCCTTGTTGCGCAGGCGCGCGGTGCAGGCGATGTATCTGAAACAAAAGCGATTTTTATCCGCGGTATGATTATCGGCATTGCCGCCGGTGTGGTGATATTCACGCTGCAAATCCCGATGTTTTGGGGCGCCTTCCAGATCGCGCCCGCCAGTAGTGAAGTCGAGGTGTTGGCGCAAAGCTACATGGAAATTCGCATCTGGGGCGCGCCTGCGTCGATATCCCTTTATGCCATCACCGGATGGTTGATCGCGATGGAGCGCACCCGCTCCGTTCTGATTTTGCAGCTGTGGATCAATGGCGTGAACGTGGCACTTGATTTGTGGTTCGTGCTGGGGTTGGACATGGGCGTGGAGGGTGTTGCCGTCGCCACGTTGATTGCAGAATGGAGCGGCATGGCCCTTGGGCTTTATTTGTGCCGCAGCATTTTTGTGGGCGAGCAATGGCGCGATTGGGCCGTTGTTTTTGACCGCGTTAAAGCGCGTCGTATGGCCAGCGTTAGCGGTGATATTATGATCCGTTCCTTACTGCTAAACGGCAGTTTCATGACCTTTCTATTCATCGGGGCGAAGCTTGGAAATGTAACGCTCGCGGCGAACCAGATTCTGTTGCAATTTGTTGAAATCACGGCCTATGCGCTTGACGGGTTCGCCTTCGCTGCCGAGGCTATGGTCGGGGTCGCGATCGGGGCGAAAAATCGGCGGGCTTTGCGTCGTGCG
>CALCGO010000532.1 GCA_937901055.1 uncultured Rhodobacterales bacterium | reverse complement strand
GCAACGCAAGCAGCATCACGCCCACGAACGGGATGATGGACATATAGATGTCCTTTAGTGTGATCTCGGGCGGGGCCATCGCTCGCATCAGGAACAGGTTGTACCCGAACGGCGGTGTCATATAGGCGATCTGGCTGGTGATGGTATAAAGGATGCCGTACCAAATCAGATCGAACCCGAGTGCGCCCACCAGTGGCACGTAAAGCGGGGCGACGATGACCAGCATCGCAGTGTCATCAAGGAACGTACCCATCAGCAGGAAGGATAATTGCATCAGGATCAACACCTGCCACGGGCTAAGTCCAAGCCCGTCGAGGAAGAAAGCTTTGATGGCTTTCACCGCGCCAACGCCGTCAAATACCGCCCCGAAGGCCAGGGCGGCGAGGATGATCCACATGAACATCGCGCTGATATTCAGGGTTTGGCGAACCGTGTTTTCAAACACTTTTTTGGTCAGGCGACGCTTCACAATGGCCGCGATCGTCGCGGTTGCTGCACCCACGGCTGAGCTTTCCACAAGACTTGTCCAGCCTTTAACGAACGGGAACATCATGACAAAGAAGATGATCAGCGGAAGCATTCCCGCTTGAAGCAGCTTCAGCTTTTCAGCCAACGGAACATCACGCTCCTCTTTCGAAAGCGGTGGGCCGAGCGTCGGGTTGATTTTACAGCGAATAGCGATGTAAGCGATAAACATGGCGGCCATCATCAGGCCCGGAATAACACCTGCCAACCATAGCTTGCCTACGGGTTGGCGCGCGATCATCGCATATAGCACCAGTACAACGGATGGCGGAACGAGGATGCCGAGCGATGATCCCGCCTGCACAACCCCCGAGATCATCCTTTTGTCATACCCCCGCTTCAATAGTTCAGGCAACGCGATGGTGGCTCCGATAGCCATGCCCGCGACAGACAGGCCATTCATGGCCGAAATCAGCACCATTAGACCAATCGTTCCAATGGCCAAACCACCGTTTAACCTGCCCATCCAGACGTGGAACATCTTGTATAAATCATCGGCGATACCGGATTCGGACAGAATAAAGCCCATATAGATAAACAGTGGTAACGTCAGCAACGGATACCATTTCATCAGTTTCATGGAGGCGGTAAACGCGATCTCCACGCCTCCGTCGCCCCAAAGCAGCATCGCGGACACGACTGCGACAAACCCGATACCGGCAAACACCCGTTGCCCTGTCATGAGCATCAGCATCATGGAAGCAAACATCAGTAAGGCGATCATTTCAAACGACATCAGATTTCTTCTCCGCGTATTTTAGCTATGTCCGTGAAGAAGACAGCGATGGCTTGCAGCAGCATCAGGAATATCCCGGTCGCAGCGGTCAGTTTAATGGGCCACATTATCGGACGCCATGCAGAGGGGTTACGTTCCAAGAAACCGGTGATCTCGCCAACTCCGGCGGGCCCTCCGGTCAGAAACGCAATTGCGAGGTCTTTGAAAAAGACAAAGGGTGTGTCACCGAAATAGCCCAGCGAATAGGCTGAACTGGAAACGGCTCCGTAAAACAATACGCCTAAGTAGAAGATCAGTGCAAAGATCGTGAATGCATCAACCCATGCTTTGGTTTTATCAGACCATGCCCCGTAGACCAGATCCATACGCACATGCCCATCAAGTTGCATCGAATACGGCCCGCCAAGCAGGTAATATGCCACCATGGTGAACTGCGCCAATTCGAGCGTGACGAGCGACGGTTGAAAGAAGGTTTTTGAAATTGAGGACCACAGCAAAATCGCCATCATCACGAAGATCAGATACATAGCTATCCGGCCAACACGGTAGTTGACGGCCGTAACCACGCGAACATATGTGCGCATCCATTTAGGCATGCGTTGCCTCCGTCGTTGGTGTGGGAAGCTGCAATGCATCAAGCGCTTGGGTGATCATGGCAGACAGCTCACTCGCGACCTTTTTCTGATCACCAGCAGTTGCAATCAGATCGTTACGAATTTCTATCATCACATTTAGAAGCCCGTTTGGCAGCGCGTGTAGCTTAAGGGTATGTGTAACGCCGTCATCCGGACCGTAAGGTTGGTTGCGCTGCACCTTCATCGAGGTGGGGATCGCAAGCATTGCATCGGCCAATGTTGCGTCTTGATCATGTAAAAGGCCAAGTTCTACCTTGCGTTTTTCCCCGAAATATATCGGGGTAAAACTGTGTATGGTGACAAGAACGGTTGTGCGCCCTGCCTTAGACCGTGCTGCTATCTCATTTTGGATGGCATTAACGAAAGGCACATAAATCTCGTTTATCCGCGCGGCTTTTTCCTCGGGTGGGATGTTCTGGTTTCCCGCAATCGGAAAGATTTCACTTTTGGCAGGCATCGCACCTGCCGCTTCGGGCGGGCGGTTACAGTCGTAAACCAGCCTAGAAACTGTCGCAGCGATCAAATTGGCGTCAAGTGTCGTGCTCATATGTTTGGCCACAGACAACGCGCCCGGGTCCCAAGCTACGTGACTGTTTGCGGTTTGTGCGTCTAACCCAAGGTTATCAAGGCTTGGCGGTATGTGCTTTGAGGCGTGCTCGCAGACAAGCAATACCGCAGACGCCCCGTTCGGGTTGACTGTTTCAAGCGCCGCACCGTCTGATGCGGACAAAATTGATGTGCTTGCTGCTGGCTTCAAGTTCCACCCTCTGTCTAACTGAAGAGAATTTAACAGGATTGGTAAGTCTGTCAAGATATTTTCTGTTAAATATGTTGCAAGGGCGCGGGTAGCGTTATAAATTTTACACAAAAGAACCAAAGGGACAAAATTGACGACTCCTGTAACAACAATCGCAGAGAAGCTTCAGGCGAAGTTTGACTCGCTAACGCGCGCGGAGCGCCAGCTTGCCAACTCTTTACTAGATAATTATCCGGTTTCCGGCTTGGCAAGCATCACGATGGTTGCCCAAAATGCCGAAGTTTCGACGCCCACAGTCGCGCGTATGGTGCAAAAACTGGGTTTTAAGGGCTATCCGGAATTCCAGCGTGCTTTGCGCGACGAACTGGAAGCACGCATTTCAAACCCGATTGCAAAACACGATAACTGGGCGACCACCGCGCCCGAGACGCACATTCTTAATCGCTTCGCAGACGCCGTGATCCAGAACATGCGCCAAACCTTGGGGCAGCTTGATCCGGATGAGTTCGACGGCGCCTGTGCAATGTTGGCCGATAAGGATCGTGCGATCTATATCGTGGGCGGGCGAATTACGCGGGCACTGGCCGATTATATGTTCACGCACATGCAGGTCGCGCGTGAAAAAGTTTCGATGATACCGTCGAACTCTAACACATGGCCGCACTATGTACTGGACATGCAGGCTGGCGATGCTTTGGTCGTATTCGATGTTCGCCGCTACGAACATGACATTCTAAGGCTGGCAGAGCTTGCCAAAGAACGCGGCGTGGAGATTATCCTGTTCACCGATCAGTGGAGCTCCCCAGTTTCAAAGATTGCCACGTATCGGTTCAACTGCCGGATCGAAGTACCCTCGGCATGGGATTCTTCAACGGCCACGATGTTGATAGTCGAAACGATGATCGCGTGTGTTCAGGACCGGATGTGGAGCGTTACCAGCGACCGCATGGAAGAGCTGGAGAAACTGTTCGACCGCACCAAACTGTTCCGAAAGTTCATCTAAGGCACAAAAAAGGCGCCCGATATGGACGCCTTTTGAATTGTTGTTACGTCAGAATTAACCGCGCGCTTTGCCGACCATTTTCCAGACACCTGGAACCAGAAGTGCGGCCAGTGCCAGTTTCAGAGCATCGCCGATCAAGAAGGGTGTCACACCCCAAGCGAACGCGTTTTCCCATGAATAAAGATGTGCGAGCCACATAACGCCCGGGACATAGATGATCAGGCTGCCAACGAACATCGAAGCCGCCATCAGAAGAACGTTACGATCCCAACCACGACGCGCGGCATAACCAAGCGCCAATGTTGCCAGAACGAAACCTACCAGAAATCCGCCAGTGCCGCCCATCATGTACTCAATGCCAGTCGTGCCAGCGGCAGAGTTGGCGAATACGTCAAAACCAAGCGCACCAATCAGCATGTAGCCAACGATTGTCGCTAAACCCAGACGCGGGCCGTAAGCTGTGCCGATAGTCAGAACCGCGAAGGTTCCCATCGTTACAGGAACAGGGGAATAAGGGATAGGGAATTTGAGTTTGGCCGAGATAGCCAGTGCGGCAATCCCTGCTATAACCAGAACAATGCGCTTAACCCAAAGGGCGTTGCCTTCGGTGGACCAGAATTCTTCGGATAGTACGGAATTAGATACTGTGGTGGACATCGCCAACCTCCTTGTTTGATGGGCTCCGAGGGGTTTTCGCATGGGTGGGTGGAATAAGGCAAGCACAAACGGGGCTTGGATTTTTTTCGCATCGCTGTAATAGTGATGAGATGTTGAATTTTATCAAATCCGTGCTGCGCCGGAATACGAACGCTACGATCTGGTCTTTGCAAGGATTTATGTCCGCCATGCGATCAGAAGAGGGTATGCGACAATGGAGCATCGTTGCTGCGCTGGCGACGATTCTGGCGTTTGTGTTGAACCTCAACGGGTTAGAGCGAGCGATGGTGATTGCCTTCTCGTGGAACATCGTGCTGATGGAACTGGCGAACACAGCGATCGAGGTGGTCGTGGACCGGATTTCCGACGAGGTGCACCCGTTGTCGAAGAAAGCCAAAGACATCGGCAGCGCGATGGTGTTTTTCGCGATTATTTTGGCGCTGGTGGTCTGGCTGCTAGTGCTGTTCGGAGGCGCGTGAGCGTCGTTAACCTTTGTGATTCCGTCCGATTGTTCGTGTGCACAACACATACACAATGCGTACACAACGCGTATGTACGTTTTTGTGTATGGCGGCGTTAACTACTTGGGTTTTGGGTTTGCGCGATGCGGCCGGCCAGGAGTCCTGGTTTCAGGCCGCTAAGGCAGCGAAAGCAAACACCGGAAACTCGAGTTGATGCGATAACTCCCGTCTGGTTGTCGAAATGGCGCGATGGCTGCCGCATGTGCGGCATTAACTGCATGTTCGCCTGAATGGGATATGGCGCGCGCGGCAACGCCGGATGACCCAAGCCCTCGAATGGCGGTGGCCTTATCGGGATAGTGCCACGGGCTTGGCACATCAAAAATCGAAATTGGGCGCAATCCAGCGGAGCTAGCAAAGTCTCTCAAGATTGCCTCATCCGACAGCGCAAATGGTCCGGGCGCACCGGGTGGAGGTGCGGGCAAAACCGGCTTTAATGCGGCAACGACAGAAGCTGCCTCCATGCCTTCGGGAGTTCCCCATGTTACAATGACCACGTAACCATTTGGCTTTGTAACCCTACGGGCTTCGGTGAGGGCGACAACCGGATTTCCAGCATACTGGAACGAGTTAAATCCGGTAACCACGTCGAAACTGTCATCGTCGAATGGAAGAACTTCCAAGTCGCCAATATTGAAGTTTGCTTTTTGCGACCGCTCTTTTGCTATCGTCAATAGTTCGTCGGATGCATCAATGCCTGACACAGTGGCGCCAAGGTCTGAAGCCAGATGGGTCGCCATTCCAGACCCGCAGCCTACATCAAGATAGTTGGTGGCGTTGCCTACTTTTGCGCGCTTCAAGACTTCGTGATAAACAGGGCTAACAGTTTGCTCTTGAATATCCGCCCAGTCGCGGGCGCGAGAGCCCCAAAGTTGTCCGTTTATTTTTCCTGTGGTCGGTTTGCGTTCGATGTCCATAGTTACCCCCGATTGTTTATAGTTCTGTCATTTTCAAAATGATAGGCGCCGCAATCAAGATGTGACTAGTGCAGAATGTGTACTTCGGCTGATACAGATTCTGGACTAGACTTAGGGAGTTGCGCCCTTCATTTTTCAGTGAGAGGTACAAATGACCGAAGAATCGTATAATCACTGCCCGATCTCACTTGCCAGCGCGATGCTGGAACCCCGCTGGACAATGTTGGTCCTATTTGAGCTGTGGTCTGGAAAAACCAGATTTAACCAATTTCGGCAGGGTCTGGTTAACATGTCACCCAGTTTGCTTTCAAAACGATTGAAAGAGATGGAAGTGAACGGATTGCTTCTTCGGAAGGAAAACCTAGATACAGGTGAAATTACGTATTCATTAACCGACATTGGCCGGGAGTTGGAACCCATCGTAAACGCGCTTGGACGATGGGCGCATCGCAATATTGATGCCGCGCC
>CALCGO010000531.1 GCA_937901055.1 uncultured Rhodobacterales bacterium | reverse complement strand
AGCGAGCGGGTAAACTGTGAAGTGCTGCCGATGGACGGCTTCCATTTCGACGACATCGTTCTGAATGCGCGCGGCCATCGGCCGCGTAAAGGCGCGCCGCACACCTTCGACGTGGGAGGCTTCGCCACGACCCTGGTGAGATTGGCCGAGGACGATGGGAGTGAGGTCGCTGTACCGGTTTTTGATCGGTCCATCGAGATTGCGAGAGCCGGCGCCCGGATCATCGGGCCGGAGGCTCGCCTGATTCTTGTCGATGGCAACTACCTTCTCCTCGATGATCCGGACTGGACACCGCTTCAGCAATTCTTCGATAAAACCGTATTCCTGGAGGTGTCCGAGTCGGTGTTGGAAAAACGGCTCTATGCTCGATGGGATGGTTTAGGCCTGTCAGAAGATGAGATCAGGACCAAGTTGGAGGGTAACGACCTTCCCAACGCGCGTTTGGTTGCGCGGTCCTCTCGCCCCTCGGATATCACCGTCAACAATGACGGCTAGTAGGAATCGCGCCATTAAGCCAAAAAACTTCACATTTTCCATAAAGGTAAGCCGAGATGAAAACGAAACTCGACACCCTTCGCACTATGACAACCATCGTCGCCGATACCGGCGATATTGAGGCTGTTCGCCGCCTGAAACCCATCGATTGTACGACTAACCCGTCAATCGTCCTGAAAGCACTCAGCACGCCGGAATTTGAGAACACAATCAAGGAGGCACTCGCGTGGGGGGGGCGACAGAACGGCAATGCCGAAGTTCGAGTCAGCGCCATTGCCGACCGCCTCGCTGTATCGGTCGGTGCGGAACTTTCAGAAATTGTTCCTGGTCGCGTATCCACAGAAGTCGATGCCGATCTCTCGTTTGACGCAAAGGGGTCCATTGAACGAGCTGAAGCAATCATCGCTGACTACGAGGCCCGCAGTATCTCCCGCGACCGGATACTCGTTAAGCTCGCATCCACTTGGGAAGGCATCCGCGCAGCGGCCGTGCTGCAAAAGAAGGGCATCAATTGCAACCTGACCTTGCTTTTCAACAAGGCCCAGGCCATCGCCTGCGCTGACGCTGGGGTATTCCTAATCTCGCCTTTTGTCGGTCGCATCACCGACTGGAACAAGAAGTCGTCTGGCACCTCTTTCTACCCACCTGAGGAAGATCCTGGCGTCATCTCGGTCCGCAATATTTACAACTTCTACAAGGCGCACGATATAAAGACCGTTGTGATGGCCGCATCTTTTCGCTCCACTGGTCAGATTGAAGCGCTCGCCGGATGCGATCGCCTGACCATTGCTCCAAATCTCCTTGATGAACTCGCCGGTAGCGACGGTTCCGTCGACCGAGTTCTCTCGCCGGATTGCTTTCAGCCAGAACCCGCGGTCGGGATTGACGAAACGCGATTCCGGTGGGAAATGAATGAAGATGCCATGGCCACCGAAATGCTCGCCGCTGGCATCCGTGGGTTCGCCAAAGACCTTGAAAAACTTCGCGAGATCATTCGCGCGAAATTGGACTGACGCTGTCACACCAATGCAGCGCTGTGTGTTGATAGCCGGCAAGGATACGACCTCCCAAGCCTCCCGGCTGACAAGTAGGCGCGTGGTGCGACGGCGTCTTCGCCTAACGGCTCTGGCGAGCGATCAAATACGAGGAGGTCAACCTTCGGGCCAATGACAGCGTGTAAGGCGCCCGCAAAAGTCTCCGCCTTTACACCTAATTCTACGACTCAATTGATCCCCATGCAAGCATGTCTCAACCCGTCGCAAACAATCCCCATCACGGTACCACCGAGCAGGAAATCCACTTACGAAACAGCTAGAAGCTGTTCAAACGAACCGAACACTTCAGTCATTCTCAATTTTTCATTTGCCGAAGACTATTTTTGGGTCATAGGTAAATAGGTCCCGTCGGACTAAAAAGGCCGCGCCAATTGCTGGCGCTGTGCGTCCAAGATTTGAGATGCTAAACTCGGGGAAATGAGATCCGGCAACAAGTTTTGAAGCAAGAGTCGCCTGCACGACGGCGTCACAGCGTTCATATAACGGAGCGAGCGCACCACCAACGACGATATGTTCGGGGGCCAACACGCTAACAATGGATGCGATTCCTCGACCAAGATGATTGGCCCAGTCATGCAATGCACTCGTCGCGGCTTCTTCTCCACCATCAAGCGCTGCGACAAACTCCGAAATATACTCAGTATGGCCACCGTAATGGCTATAACGTTTGAGTAGTGCAATCCGTCCAACATAGCTTTCAAGTGAACCGTCGATAACGGACTTGCCAGATGTAGAATATCCCTTGTCACCGATAATCATGTGTCCGAGCTCTCCCGCAAAGCCCATGTGCCCGCGTAGAATATTTCCATCGACAACGGCACAACCGCCAATACCGGTATCGAGCAGGAGATAGACTGTGTTTTCGTTTTCGCGATCCACTGAATATTGCATTTCTGCAGCAGCAAATGCGTCGGCGTCATTCTCGACGCCCATCAATTCGACTTCGGGCAAGGCTGAGCGCATCATTTCGAGGAAAGGTATGTCATACCAACCTAGGAAGGGCGAGCGCACGAGGTGACCCTTCAAGTCCATTAGGCCCGCAATTGATATTCTCCCAGAAATAGTTTTGGGGCGGCGATCTAGCGTCGCTAGTACCGCGCGGACTTCATTCGCGACGCGTTCAGCCACTTCTTTGGGCTCATTCTGATCCAATGAGAACCGATACTCGTGCTTTGCGTGGACTTCGCCGGCAAAGTCGATTATTGCGACCGTCCCGCGTCCAACGCCGACTTCGACGCCTAAGAAGTATGCATAATTTGGATTCAGACATACATTAGTGCTAGGTCGACCTGTTCTCTTGGTGGTTCG
>CALCGO010000530.1 GCA_937901055.1 uncultured Rhodobacterales bacterium | reverse complement strand
TCTTCTCGTTGGAATACACCTTAACAGACTGTCCGATTTTGTAGGACCACTTCAGGGACAAGCGCGTCTGATGCGTCACGGCGCCCGATACCGAATAGGCAATCCCCGATTGGGCCTTGGCGTCATCGTCCAGCACGAACTCCAACCCGCCCAAGATAATTGTATCATGCAGGCTGCCAGCGTTGACATTGGTGCTTGGCAACACGCCAATTCCTGCGCTGAACTTCCAAGGGGACAAACTGTTGGTCTGACTTAGCAGGCGACGGACCACATCCTGCTCTGCTTCGGCACGCGCGAAATCCGAGGCGCGATAAAGCAAGATTTTGGCCGTGATCAAATTTTCCTGTCGTGCTTGCGATATTCCGGAGATCAGATAGGCCGCGAAACTCTGCGCTGTTGTCAACGTGTGGGTTCGGGCCTGTGTGGCCAATACGCCCGCCAGTTCTGCTTGGCCCAACTCCTGCGCCGCGCGGGCCATCACCAGCAGGGCATCCATGTCCTCAGGGTCGTCTGCGAACCGTAGCTCCGCACAGTGAAATGCCAGTGGGAAGTCATGCGACTGAATGAGCCCTCGTAAAGACGTATCACATTCGGGGGCCGCAGACCGGCTGGTCGATGGCAGTATGGATAGGACCACCGCAAACACCAACAGCACAAAGGCGCGAAAATGTGAATAATTGAAAAGGGTTAACATGCCTGAATCCGGTATTTATGCGCGGCGAAATACGAGGTCCCAAGGTAGAGCACTTTTTAATCAATTGCCAGTTGTTCGATCTTTGTGTATCTCGAATGCATTGTATCCGCCGGAGTATAGATCTTGAAAATTTTACCATTAGCAATCGCTTCAACCCTTCTGGTTTCGGCCTGTGCTGCACCGGTGGTTACGCCGCCAGAACCGTATGTTTCGGTGCCGTTGGCAGATCTGGCCACGGACTCCCAACTGATCGTTTATGGTAACGGTATGGGGTGGGCAACGCGGTTCGATGACCCTACGTGGTCCAAGAACCGAAATGGTCCGCGGCTTCAGCGGTTTATCTCGACAAGCACCGACAATGACTATGTGGCGGTATTCCGCAACTACATTGAAGACGGCGAAGACGACGAATACGGGCGTGCGACGTTCACCATGCCAGCGGCCTTGGCATCGGTCAGCGGGGTTACCGATCTGGGGTATAAGTTCACGATCACCCGCAACGATGAAAATACGCTGATCTACACCTTGTCCGGTCTATTCACGATTGATCTTCTACCAAATACCACCGAGTCCCTTTACGCAGGCGGCGGTTTCGCAACGGGTTCCTTTACCGATGACGGCGCGCTGCAATTGTTAGGTGGTTCGGCGAACTACGCCGGTAATTTCATCGGCGACAGCACGCTTGCCGGACGGGTCACGGGTGACGTTAACCTGAACGTGGATTTCGACGCCAACACCGACGAGTTGGACGGCACTATTTACAATCTCGTTGGGACGGTCGGAAGCTATATTTTCAACGACATGATTATTAGCGCAACGATCGAGCCGGTATCCTCGTTTGACGGCGTTCTAGACGTCGAAACCTCCGGCGGCGTATTCGCGTTCGGCGAAACAGGGCAGATCAAAGGTGGTTTCTACGGACCA
>CALCGO010000529.1 GCA_937901055.1 uncultured Rhodobacterales bacterium | reverse complement strand
AAACTTAGCGATCTGCCCAGCATCCTGAAAAAATCTGCGTTGGGTTCATCAACTGTGTTGCTGCTGGTTGGCGCTGCGGTTGCGTTTAAAACTGTTGTTAGCCTAAGTCACGCACCCGAGCAAATGGCCGCGTTCATATTGGGACTAAGCGACAATCCGTTAATGCTGTTGTTCCTTATCAACATCCTGCTTTTCGTTGTGGGCATGTTCCTCGATGCAGGTCCGGCGATCATTATTCTTGGCCCAATTCTAGCGCCTATATTTATCAGCTTGGGCGTCCACCCCGTCCATTTCGCAATAATTATGTCGGTTAACTTAACCGTCGGCCTTGCAACACCGCCGATGGGGCTGGTGCTGTTCGTGGCCTCATCTGTTTCTGGCGAGCGAGTTGAAGCAATCTCGCGCGCCATACTGCCATTTCTTGCTGTCGAAGTACTGGTGATATTCATGATCACCTACATTCCCGCACTCTCTATGTTTATTCCGCGGATTACTGGCTTTGTTCAATAAGAAATAAGACTTCTAAATATGTCCAACAAGGAGGAAAGACATGTTAAAAACAACAATCAGGTCGTTAATGATGGCGACCATGCTCGCAGGCACTGGGCTTGCAGCGGCAGCGGCGGATTACACGATCCGTGCAACAGCCAACTCTAATGAAAACGACGAAGACTATGATGGTTTGGTTGTGTTCAAAAGCTACGTAGAGGCAGCCTCGAATGGTGCCATTGCTGTGGAACTTTTCATTGGTACGCAACTTTGTGCCAACGGTGCAGAATGCTTGCAGAGTGTTTCGGACGGTACGGTAGATATCTACATTTCCACATCTGGTGGTGCCGCCGGCATTTTCCCTTATGTGCAAGTGCTTGATTTGCCATACCTGATGGCGAATGACCGGATCGCCGAAGAAGTTCTTTCCGGTGACTTCACACGCACAATGCGTGCAATGGCACTGGCTGATTCCGGCGACACTATCCGCTTGATGACAATCGGTAACACTGGTGGATGGCGCAACTTTGCCAATACAAAACGCCAAGTAACTCAGCCATCCGATATGGAAGGTCTGAAAATCCGCACAGTTGTGGCCGATCTTCCGCAAGAACTGGTTCGTGCAATGGGTGCTTCACCTACTCCGATCCCTTGGCCTGAACTATTCACATCGTTCCAAACGGGCGTTGTTGAAGGTTCGAAAAACGGCATCACCGATATCATGGGTATGAAATTCCCTGATGCTGGATTGCAGTATGTGACACTTGATGGCCACGCCTACATGGGTGCCTTGTGGTGGATGAACAACGAAGCGTTTATGTCGATGCCAGAAGACCTTCGCTATGTGATCGTGGATGGATTTGCAGCGCTACAGCAGGCAACATTTGCTTCGCCAAAGCGTAAATCTATTCAAGCATATCAGGACTTCGTTGCTGGTGGTGGTGATCTTTACGTTCCAACACCTGCACAAAAAGCGATGTTCAAGGATGCCGCTGCGCCGGTTTATGACTGGTTCAAAGCTAACATCACAGGTGGCCCTGCTATCTTTGATGCGCTGACATCCGCAGTTGCTGACGCGGAAGCAAACATTAATGCTGGATCAATGAAAGACATTAACTGATCCCCAACAATTTCAGGGGCCGCCGCTTTGAGCGCGGCCCCTGATACCAACCTACCTGAACGGGTAGAGCCATACTTTATAGTCACCAATCAAAACATGGGCTTTTTCGATTTGTTCGGACGTCATCTTTTTTACAACTTCCTCTTGGGAAATTGCCGCATCGGGGTCCCCTCCGATAGCAGAGAGAGCGTACCACATATAAGCCCGCACAAGGTCAATCGCCGGCATTCCGCGACCGACTTCGTAGTACCAACCAATACCCGATTGCGCCCCCGGGTGCCCTTTCAGGGACGAGCGCAGATACCATTCAAACGCACGCTGATCGTCTTGTTCAACCCCAAGTCCCATCGCATACATAACGCCGATAAGTTCCTCGGCGTCCGCGTTACCGGAACGCGCAGCGGGAAGAAGCTCCTGCATCGCTTCCTCAAAACGATTTTCTTCCATCAGATCGCGGGCCGTTTCAATTTCAGCGAACGCCGGGATGGGAATTGCCAGAACAATGGCAAACAACAAAGAACGCATATTATCTCCTTTCATATTTTTCCTATTCTGGTCTTGCTCCCATTTCAATTGCAAGCCCTTGAATTACCGCAACCCCTTGGTTCGGCAGATTTCCTCGAATTTGACCAACTAAAGGCCGAGCTGGGCCAACTTCTGTTTTATGATCCCATTCTGTCCGGCAACCGGAACATCTCCTGTGGAACTTGCCATAATCATGCATTGGGCAGTGGCGACGGTTTGTCATTAGGTATCGGCGAAGGTGGCCAAGGCATCGGAACGAAACGGACTGCTGGTTCGGGTGATGATCAGATAAGAAAACGAATACCGCGCAATTCGCCTGCACTGTGGAACTTGGGTTCAAAAGAAATCAGTACGCTGTTTCACGACGGGCGTGTCAGCATTTCAGATGTATATGGGAACGGTTTCAATACTCCAGCTGAGGAATGGCTTCCACAGGGAATTGATAATATTCTTGCGGCGCAAGCAATGTTTCCGGTGACCTCCCAATTTGAGATGGCGGGCAATCCGAAGGAAAACGAGGTCGCAGGCGCTACGCATGATCGTATCGATGCGGTTTGGCCAATACTCGCAAAACGCGTTCGAGTGATACCGGAATACGGCGAGATGTTTATTCGAACTTATAGTGATGTGGCGCAGCCTTCGGATGTCAATATAACCCATATTGTTAATGCGATTGGTGCGTTCATCGGCTTGGAGTGGCAATCCTTCGACAGCGCGTTTGATGAATATTTGTCTGGCGATGAATCTGCTTTGAAACCAACAGAACGAAATGGATTAAACCTGTTTTACGGCAAAGCCAGATGTGTAGAATGCCATTCCGGAAAACTACTCACTGACCAAAAATTTTACGCAATAGCATTGCCGCAATTCGGACCGGGTCGGACCCGGCGCTTCGATCCGATGGTGCGCGATGTTGGTCGTATGGCCCAAACTGACCGTTTGGAAGATGCATATCGCTTTCGCACCCCGGCGCTTCGAAATGTAGCGCTTACCGGGCCCTATGGACACAATGGGGCCTATTCAACACTTGAGGGTATTGTGCGTCACCATCTGAATCCGGAAAGCGCGTTTGAATCGTGGGAAATTGAGCAGGCCAAGTTACCGGAAGTTCCTTGGTTAAGCGAAGTCGATTATGTTGCCTATCAAGATGATCGAGAGCGTAATCGGCTAAAATCTAACATTGACATTCAGTCGGTTGAACTGACCGACATTGAAGTTGAAGAACTGATTGCATTTTTGAACTCACTTACTGGCGGAAGCTCGGTTAAAGGGCGGTTTGGTCGTCCTGAACGCCTACCCAGCGGATTGGAAGTAGACTGATGGCGAATATATTTATCACAGGAATGGCCGTTGTTGATTTCGTGTTTTCGGTCGATGAAATGCCACAACTGGCTGAAAAGTATCGCGCAGATAACGCGGGGGTAGTTGGCGGAGGTTGTGCGGCAAACGCTGCCGTAGCGATTGCTAGACTAGGAGGGCAAGCAACGCTCGCCACGAGACTTGGCTCGGATCAGCTTGGTGAATTAATCGTAGCTGACCTCGAAAGGGAAAATGTTGAAACACAGTTTGTTCGACGTATTGAAGGCGGTAGATCAGCGTTTTCCTCGGTTTACGTAGATAAATTTGGTGAACGGCAAATCGTGAATTTCCGTGGTGCAAATTTGGGAAATGATTCAGATTGGTTAAAACACGCGCCAAAAGCAGATGCGTTTTTGACGGACAGCAGATGGGTGGAAGGTGCAGTTAAATCCATGGAACTGGCGATCCAACAGGATGTCCCAGGTATCGTAGACGCGGAAGATCCAATTGATCCAGAAATACTGAAACTCGCCTCACATGTTGCGTTTTCTCGTAAAGGGCTAGCGGGATTAGCAAACGAAGAAGACATTGTGAAGGCCTTGCTTGAAGTAGATAGCCAATTTTCGACATGGGTTTGTGTAACAGACGGCGCAAACGGCGTTTATTCTGTCAATGCAGGTCAAGTAGAACACTTTCCAGCCTATGTCGTACCCGTAAAAGACACGCTTGCCGCCGGAGACATCTGGCACGGTGCCTTCGCTCTCAGTCTTGCGGAAGGTGCAACTGAGAGCGACGCCATAAAATTCGCCAGCGCAGCCGCTGCGTTGAAATGCACAAAACTCGGCGGGCGCGAAGGCTGCCCAAATCGACCCGTAACAGAAAAGTTTTTGAAGGAGAATACGTAATGCAGTTAACACCTGGTAAACTTTGGGGTTTGCGCCGTATGGCGGATGAGGCCGGTATTTTCAAAATGACGGCCGTCGATCAACGCCCTCCAATCAAAGGGCCGATTGCCAAATATCACAGTGTAGATCAGGCTCCTTGGGAAGAAGTTGCCAAATTCAAGGATCTGCTTGTTGAGACCTTGCAAGGCCAAAGTACGGCGATGTTATTAGACCCACATTATGCCGTCCCTTACAGCGTAGACGTTTTATCACCGACTAAAGGTTTGATCGTAACGTTGGAAGATTCATTATTCGAGGAAACCGCAGACGGTCGCCTATCGTCAAATATTGATGCCTGGTCCGTTTCAAAGATCAAACGTATGGGCGGTGACGCTGTGAAAGTATTGGCGTGGTATCGTCCAGATGCTGGGCCGTCGGTAAATCAGGCGCAGCAGGACTATGTGAAACGTATTGGGGAGGAGTGCGCCAAGTATGATATTCCATTCCTTTTTGAATTATTGGTTTACCCACTTTCAAAGGATGCACATCAGACGACAGAATATATCGAGATGCAGGGAAAAAAGGCAGATGACGTTTTGAAATCTGTCGAGGAATTCGCAAAATCTGATTATGGAGTTGATGTATTCAAACTGGAAAGCCCGGTGAATGCTAAAGACGCAGATGGTTCGGCCAGC
>CALCGO010000528.1 GCA_937901055.1 uncultured Rhodobacterales bacterium | reverse complement strand
GGTATTCAGAAATCGTTCCTATTGTTGTTCATGATCATCATCGGCGGACTTGGTTCCATCTTTGGTAGTATCATTGGTGCTGCATTCATGGTTCTAATGCCAGTGTTGCTAAAAAACATCATGGTAGGGCAACTTAACTGGGCAACAGATATCGCCGCGCATTTCGAGTTTGTTATCGTTGGTGCGCTGATCATCATATTCCTAATCCTCGAACCCCACGGGCTGGCACAGCTCTGGCGGTTGTTGAAGGAAAAACTACGTCTTTGGCCTTTCCCACACTAAGGGGCGGTCAACTATAAGCCACCGAGGAATTCGGGGCATCACCTGTCGTAACTTTAAGGGAGGACGACATGAAACTAACTAAACTGGCAGCAATTGCTGTCGCCGCGGTCACGGCCGCAAGCCCTGTACTGGCAGACTTGGTATTCCCAAGCCTGAGCTACCGTACTGGCCCATACGCTGCAAACGGTACACCCGTTGCGGACGGTTACGCCGATTACTTCACACTTCTAAACGAGCGTGATGGTGGTATCGGTGGCGTAATGACTGCAGTTCCAGAATGCGAAACTGGCTACAGCACCGAAAAAGGCGTTGAATGCTACGAGTCAACTAAAGGCGACGGCGCATTGGTTTACGCACCGCTTTCCACAGGTATTACATACCAGTTGATCCCGAAAGTGACTGCTGACGATATTCCGATGCACACAATGGGCTATGGCCGTACATCCGCTGCAAACGGCGACGTATTCAGCCACGTGTTCAACTTCCCGGCTAACTACTGGAATGGTGCATCCACCGCGATCAACCACATTCTAGACGAAAACGGTGGTGACATTTCCGGCAAGACTATCGCGCTGGTTTATCACAACTCCGCTTACGGCAAAGAGCCTATCCGCACATTGGAAGAGCTGGGCGCCAAGCACGGTTACGACCTGACACTTCTACCTGTTGACCACCCCGGTCAGGAGCAGAAATCGCAGTGGCTACAAATCCGCCGCGAACGTCCAGACTATGTCATCATGTATGGCTGGGGCGTAATGAATCAGGTTGCTATCCAAGAAGCAGCTAACATTCGTTTCCCAATGGAAAACTTCATTGGTATCTGGTGGTCCGGTTCCGAGAACGACGTTCTTGCAGCAGGCGACGCGGCTAACGGCTATAAAGCGTTGACGTTCCACGGTGTTGGTACAGATTATCCGGTATTCGGCGACATTCAGAAGTATGTTGTAGACGCTGGTAAAGCTGCCGGTACTGGCGAACATGTTGGTACGGTTCTTTATAACCGCGGCATGTATCAGGCGGCACTGCTGGCTGAAGCTGTTAAGGTTGCACAAGAAATTCACGGCGAAGCTAACATTACAGCTTCCATGATGCGTGATGGCTTGGAAAACCTTGTGATCAACGACGAAGTGATGGGTGCTATCGGCCTTGAAGGCTTTGGTCCTAACTTCGAAGTATCTTGTGAAAACCACGGTGGTCCGGGCCTAGGCGCGGTTGCTCAGTGGGATGCAGCAGCGGGAACTTGGAGCTTGATCACTGAATACGGTGAATCAGACATGGAAGTTATTCAGCCTCTAATCGACGCTGACTCCGCGGCCTATGCCGCAGAGAATGGCATCGAAAGCCAGTGTAACTAATATACCCCTCTTCGGCCCTTTCGGGGGCCGAAGAACCCAATTTGTTTTGACATTTGAAAACTACGGGATACGCAGATGCTTGATACTGGCGAGACACAAGAGAACCTACTTGAGGTTAACAATATCGAAGTGATCTATAATCACGTGA
>CALCGO010000527.1 GCA_937901055.1 uncultured Rhodobacterales bacterium | reverse complement strand
CAAAGATTAACAATGCGATAACCGACGGCTCGTTTCATACCAATGAGGCGTTGCTGCGTTTTGCCGACACCCTGAAAAAATCCGGCGGAACGGCCCATATTGCAGGCCTTGCATCGCCAGGCGGCGTGCATGCACATCAGGATCATATTGTCGAAGTTGCCAAAGTGTTAACGGCGGCGGGTGTTCCAGTTGTTCTGCACGCTTACCTTGATGGTCGCGACGTGGCCCCGAAAAGTGCTGATAAGCAGATCGCGAAATTGGTTAACGACCTGCCTTCGGGCGCAAGTATAGGCACCGTTTGCGGTCGGTTCTTTGCTATGGATCGCGACAACCGTTGGGACCGTGTGCAAGCCGCGTTTGACGTTATTACGACAGGCAAAGGCAAGGCTGCAGATACGGCGCTCAACGCGATTAACGCCGCGTATGAAGCTGGCGAGACGGACGAGTTTGTCTCCCCGGCAGCCATAGACGGCTACAACGGCATGCACGACAACGACGGTTTACTGTTTGTTAACTTCCGCGCCGACCGTGCGCGCGAAATTCTGGCAGCGCTTGGCGATCCGACGTTTGATGCTTTCGACGCCTCCGCCCGTCCGAAGTTTGCCGCGATCTGCGGGATGGTTGAATATTCCGTCAAGCACAACGCCTATATGGATGTGATGTACCCGTCCGAAGAAATCGTTAACACGCTAGGTCACTGGGTCTCAACACGCGGAAAAACGCAGTACCGGCTGGCAGAGACCGAGAAATACCCGCACGTCACGTTCTTCATGAACGGTGGGGAGGAAACGCCAGAGACCGGCGAGGATCGTTATGTTGCCCCCAGCCCGAAGGTGAAAACCTACGATATGCAGCCCGAAATGTCGGCAGCCGAAGTTACGGACCATCTGGTGGATGCGATCAGCGGGCAGGAATACGACCTGATAATCGTGAACTTCGCTAACCCCGATATGGTTGGCCACACCGGCGATCTTCAGGCGGCCATGCAGGCTTGCGAAGCAGTGGACGAAGGCGTCGGCAAGGCGTTAGCCGCCTTGAAAGACGTTGGCGGAGCAATGATCCTGACCGCCGATCACGGCAATTGTGAAACCATGGTGGACCCAGTTACTGGCGGCCCCCACACAGCACACACGTTAAATCCCGTGCCGGTGGTCCTGATCGGTGGCGCCGAAGGCGCGAAAATGCGTAGCGGTGGTCGGTTGGGTGATCTGGCGCCTTCGTTGTTAACACTCATGAATCTGCCGATACCCCTAGAAATGACGGGCCGGTCGCTGATCGAAAATAACTAGGTGTCTTCCTCGAATTCGAAAATGTCTTCGATGGGTCGATCAAACAGGATCGCAATCTTGAACGCGAGTGGCAAAGACGGGTCATAGCGACCAACCTCGATCGCGTTAATAGTTTGACGTGACACGTCGAGCTTTTGACCAAGGGCCGCTTGCGACCACCCAAAGTTGCTGCGTAAAGATCTGATGACGTTTTTCACTAGAGTACAGCACCTTCACGCAAAGAAATAATTCCGCCAGCGATAGCATAAGATACCCAGAAAATCGGATTAATCCAGAACAGCTTCAGGTCGGGCGCATTGGCGTATGCTTCCAAGTACCCCCAAGTTGTTGCGATCACCATCACGCAAACCAGTCCGATCAATAACGCTTTTAATTGAATCTCGCGCAGGAATTCGTCGACCTCGGTCAAGAATCGCCAATGCGCCCAAAAAGTGCTTATGAGTGCCATTATCGGAACGATGGTAAGCCCGTACAAGGCAGCAGGTTGAATGATCAGGTTGTCGTCGATCCAATCTATCGAGAAAGAAGCAGCAAGAAAAATAGCCATAGCGGGCGCAAATACCAAATAATACCTGCGAGTGGCGCGTTTTACAGTCATTTTATTTCCTCCAACATGTAAAGATACCTTTACATATGTGTTGCCAATGGATGTGTCAAGCTTGCCTTACAATCGGCCATATGTCGCAAAGTTGATGGCGTTATGACGAAATATTCAATTTGAGGGTGGTGTTAAGGCGCTATAAAAGGTTCTATGCAAATCAAAGTGATCGCCTGAGATTATAGGAAACATCGGTATGAAAAAAATTCTTCTAACAACGTTAGCCGGTGCCATCGCTGGTCTGGTCATAGCTGTACAGGTTTCCGGCCCGATTAACGCGCAAGAGAACGACAGCCTTCAAACGACCTATGAACAGCTTGATCTGTTTGGCGACATTTTTGAACGCATCCGCTCCACTTACGTTGAAGAAGTCGATGATGTTGCCCTGATCGAGGCAGCAATTAACGGGATGTTAACTTCGCTTGATCCCCACTCCAGCTATCTGGCGCCCAAAGATTATGACGATATGCAGGTCGAAACCCGTGGCGAGTTCGGCGGCCTTGGCATTGAAGTGACGCAGGAAGACGGCTTTGTAAAAGTCGTCTCGCCCATTGATGACACACCCGCGTATCGCGCCGGCATCGAGGCTGGTGATTTTGTAACGCATATTGACGGCGAAAGTGTTCTTGGCCTTACCCTAGACGATGCCGTCGAACTTATGCGCGGTGCTGTTGGCGAAGAAATTGTTCTGACGATTTTCCGCGAAGGTATGGATGAGCCGTTCGATGTAACAATTGTGCGTGACATCATCCGGCTGACAGCTGTGAAAGTCCGTACCGAGGGGCGCGCAATTGTGCTTCGGATAACGTCGTTTACCGAAAAAACCTACGCCAACCTTGTCGAAGGTATCGCTGAAGAAATCGAGGCAAACGGTGGTGTGGATAACATCGATGGCTTCGTTCTCGATCTGCGTAACAACCCCGGCGGCCTGCTTAGCCAAGCGATCTCGGTTTCCGATGCGTTCTTGGATGCTGGCGAAATCGTTTCAACCCGAGGCCGCAACGAACAAGACAGCGATCGTTTCAACGCTCAAAGCGGCGATTTGGCTGAAGGTAAACCGATTGTTATCCTGATCAATGGCGGTTCGGCCTCTGCATCTGAAATCGTGGCGGGTGCGTTGCAAGACCACCGGCGTGCGATTGTGATCGGTTCGAAAAGCTTCGGTAAAGGCTCGGTTCAGACGATCATGCCTATCGCTGGCAACGGCGCCATGCGCTTGACGACGGCACGGTATTACACACCGTCTGGTCGCTCCATTCAGGCGTTGGGTATCACGCCTGACATTCTGGTTGAACAACGCCCCAGAGTTGATGAAGACGATACTGACGGCGAACAAGAACGTCGTCGCGCGCGCTCCGAAGCGGATTTGCGTGGGTCGTTGAATAACGATTCCCTTTCAGATGAAGAGATCGAGTTGTTGGAAGCCGAGCGCGCCGAACAAGAAGAGATCGCTGCGCGTCGGGACGAGGATTTCCAATTGTCCTATGGTCTCGACATTTTGCGCGGTTTGAACGTCTTGGCCAAGTAAGCCGATGACTGACGACGAACTCGCAGCGCTTCCCTATCGTCCAAACGTTGGGTTGATGGTGTTGAATGCACAGGGCAATGTCTTTACGGGGCAGCGCCTTGATTACCCCAGCGCGGCTTGGCAGATGCCCCAAGGTGGTATTGATGACGGCGAAGAAGCCGAAGTTGCGGCCTATCGGGAATTGCAGGAAGAAACCGGGATCGCGCCTGAAATGGTTCAGATCTTGGCGCAATCCACGGATTGGATTTCATATGACTTCCCTGCCACGCTTGCGAAAAAGTTGTGGAAGGGTGGATATCGTGGGCAAAAGCAACGCTGGTTCCTGATGCGATTTAGCGGACTTGATAGCCAGATCAACATTGAAACCGAAGAACCTGAATTTGCCGAATGGCGTTGGATGGCACCAGATGAGCTTGTGGATAACATCGTACCATTCAAACGGTCGGTATATGAGAAAGTTCTTGAAGAATTCCGCGAGTATTTGCGCTGACTTCTAAAGTTCGGCAAGCCGAATAAACGGGAAAAACGCGCCCGAAGACCAAACCCCAAACCACTCAACACCCTCAACCATCCCTGCCTCGCCATGATCGACAAGGCGATAAAAGCTTTTACGATCTATTAATGCTTCAAGGTTGGTGCGCACCAAAACATAAGGTGATGGTTCGCCGTGATCAGGGTCCAAAACAACACGAATTGGATTATCCGGCCCCACTTGTACCGTTTCGCCAACGTTGGTGGTGAACGCAATAACTTTGTCTTCCACGTTGAAATCCACGGCTACAAAAGGCGCGTCATCAACTTTGATGCCGACTTTTTCGACGGGAGTTACCAGAAAATACTCGTCGCCATCTTTGCGGATAATAGTCGAGAAAAGCTTAACCATTGGTTGACGCCCAATCGGTGTGCCAAGGTAAAACCACGTTCCGTCGCGCGCGATCCGCATGTCCAGATCCCCGCAAAACGGTGGGTTCCACAGATGCACAGGGGCGGGACCTTTGCCTTTCGCAGCCTTAGTCGCGGCGGCTGCAATTGTGTCAGCATTCGCGGTCACAGATTTCTGATGAGAATTGGACATTACCCTCTGCCTTATTATGGTTTGCTGTATTAAGATAACCACGCATATGGGCCGTTGCAATCCAGCCAACGGCAAAAATCATTTGATAAAGGGGCGTGCATGTCAAACCCGGACATTGAAGCTTTCGAGCAAATCGCGGCAAAGCTGACGCAAGCGCAAGAGATGGTCTCGCGCCGCATCATTGGGCAATCCCAAGTCGTTGACGAAACCTTAATCGCAATTTTGTGCGGTGGGCACGGCCTGTTGGTCGGGGCGCCGGGGTTGGCGAAAACACGTCTGGTGGAGGTAATGGGCGTCGTCCTTGGACTTGCTTCCAATCGCGTACAGTTCACGCCGGATCTTATGCCAGCCGACATCCTCGGGGCCGAGGTTTTGGAGACAGCAGCCGACGGAACCCG
>CALCGO010000526.1 GCA_937901055.1 uncultured Rhodobacterales bacterium | reverse complement strand
GACGCAACCAAAACTGACGCGGTCGCCCTGGTGACTTTGAGCTCGCGCGCAATATCTGCTCGACTCAGGGAACCCTGACTTCTGATTGCGTCTAAGGCGCGCGTTTCATTAATGTGACGAACAGCACTCGGTGACGACATGGTGGACAGATTCCTTTGGTTCAAGCTTTCAAGGCGTAAAAGCTTGGTCTGTTTACTTTCTAAACATACTTAGACGACAAGCCCCATGGGGGCAATCCAACTAATAGTGCGAGAGCTTCTTCGCCACCTGCTAACGCGAACTGTTGGACCGGCGAAAGTTCAAGACCAAGGTCGAAGTCCGTGTCGCCTGCTTCGAGTTCATCGAAGGATCATCCAACCCGTCTCAAAACTAGGGGGCAAAGCGTCTACAAATCTAGGGGCACCTCAGGGCAAACTCGGTTCTTGCTATCGAAAGGCGCGTTTCGCTGATGAGTTCACATGAAGCGAGTTTGGGCGCTTGTGCTTGAAGAGCAAGGCAATCACTTCTTCACCTGATCTCTGCGGCTTCTCCACAAGAAAATTAATCAACGTATCTCAATTATTCTTACAGGATGGACTCGACAAACCCGGTGAGCATTGCGATATTTGCATAGTAAACAAACAAATGTCAGTAAATACGTGCAAGATGGACGTCCAACGGAACAACTGACCAAATCGCGAGGAAACAAAACAAGATGTATCTTGAAAAGCTTTCTATGACTGACCGCATCGCCGTCGTCACAGGGGCCGCAACCGGCATCGGTTTCGCGTGTGCCGAAGCTTTGGCGGAGGCGGGTGCCACAGTGGTAATCGCCGACCTAGATGAGGCGGGCGCTCAATCCGCAGCGATCAATCTTGTTGATTCCGGGTATCGAGCAGACGCGGAGCAACTGGACGTGACAGATTCGATCGATGTAAACGGCTTGGTTGGACGGATTATCGACCGATACGGCAAGATCGATGTCTTGGTTAATAATGCCGGTATTGGTAAGAGTTTTGAGCCAGCAGAAGATATGACTGACGAGGTCTGGCATGCGACGCTTGACGTAAACCTCAACGGTCTTTTTTGGTGTTGCCGTGCCTTCGGGAAGGAGATGCTAAAGGCAGGTCGCGGCGCGATCGTTAACCTCGGCTCGATGTCGGGCGAAATCTCAAACCGACCACAAGAGCAAGCACAGTACAACACTTCCAAAGCCGCAGTGCACCACCTGACGCGTTGTTTGGCCGCCGAATGGGGTGGCCGTGGTGTCCGGGTGAACGCCGTGGCGCCTACTTACATCGAGACAAAGCTGATAGCTCATGTCCATGATGATCCGGAACTAGCGCAACACTGGATTGGGGGAACCCCCATGAACCGTATGGGGCGAGCAGACGAGGTTGCCTCAGTGGTCCAGTTTCTTGCTTCAGACGCTTCGAGCCTAATGACTGGATCAATAGTCCTTGTCGACGGTGGTTACACTTGCTGGTAGAAAATGCACCGCACAGCGGAAAGCACAACGCCGCGCGCACAGTGCGGTACTGCGTTAGCGAATGTCGAATATCCAAGGTCGGGTTGGTCCCGCAACTTTCCATTTGATGCGGCATGCAGCGAAAGGCAGTTCATCCTAAACCTTTTGTTCGCGGATCGCGCGGCGAATGACGGTGGAGAGCCCAAATGCCCCGAAGTTCTGCGGTGTGACGAAAGTCCGGTTTTAGACTTTGAGGATGACGCACAGTGCCAACCTGCCTAATCTGTTACTAAAGTCGCAGGAATTAGCCGCTATGGGCACTTTGGTCGTAACCGAAGCCGAACTGAGAACTTGTCTGCAAATCGACAACAGGTCGCTCGATGCAACTGAGCGAGCCTTCGTTTGGATCGCTGAGGGGCGCGTTTCGATGCCGCCGGTTATGCATATCGACGTTGATGCGGACAGCGCGGTAGACACTAAGGGCGCATTTGTTGAAGGCATTGATCATCTTGCCATAAAAATCGCCACCGGCTTCTTTCGCAATCCACAAATCGGACTGCCCAGTTGTAGCAGCATCATTGCTTTGATGAACGCTCAAACCGGCGCCTTCGAATGCGTATTCCTCGACAACGGGTTTTTGATGGACCTGCGCACAGGTCTCGCCGGGGCCGTGGCCGCCAAGCATCTTGCACCGCAAAGCGTGGAAACCGTTGGGGTGATCGGGACAGGCGTACAGGCACGCTATCAAATCGAGAGCCTTGCACTCGTGCGGAAATTTGAACAGTTGCTGGTATACGGGCGCAATTCAACCTCTGTTTCGAACTACTGCGCCGAGATGTCTGAGCGGATTGGAGTTCCCGTCAAACCTTGTCCTTCCGTGGAAGAGTTGGTGAAAACTGCGCAGATTGTGGTGACGACCACGCCTGCAACCGGTCCTGTCATCATGGCTGACTGGCTCCACCGTGGCCTACACATCACCGCCATAGGATCAGATTTGCCGGGGAAACAAGAGCTGCATTCGGACGGCGTTATCCGTCGGTAAATCGCACTATTGCAGCGCAGACACCGTCAGCCCAGATCAATGACAGCCAGCGCTCAAACGCCTCGGAAAACTCCGCCGAGTCTATCAACTCACCGTAGATCTGGCGCTGCTCCAGCCACGCAAGCGGTCGCTCCTTCGCGGCTGCTGCCGCCTTCGTCAAGTCCGACCAAAACGGATCGTTGGGCTCGATCACGGATCCGTCTTCGCGCGTCCCTTCACACATCCGCGCCCAAAGCGCCTCGACCAAAGCAAGCCCTTCAACAGGTACGCCGTCACGAAGCCCGTCGCGAACGATAGGCAACAAGAACCCAGTGTGCCGAGACGATCCATCAAACGCCACGCGCCGCGTGGTGTCTACAATCGAAGGATTTGAGAACCGGCGCTCAATCAGCGTAACATAATTCGTCGGCGTCATGCCGGGTACGGGATCAACGTGCGGCGCGATCTCTTCAATCTGGACCTTGCGGAACATCGGCCCAATCTGAGGGTGCGCCATACAATCCGATATCGTCTCTACCGAAAGGATCTCTCCAGCATTGGCGATCACCTGATGTCCGGCGTTCAAAATCCGGATCTTCATCGCCTCGTAGACATGCACGTCATCAGTTATGATCGCGCCAACACTCTCCCACTCAGGACGCCCCGCGCAGAAATCATCTTCGATGACCCATTGGCGATAGTTTTCATGTGTCACTGGAGCTTGATCGTCGATGCCGAGCGAACGCGCCAGAGCCAACTCATTCGGACCCGTTGCGGGCACAATGCAATCGACCATCGAATTCGGGAAACTACAGTTCGCACTAATCCACTCGGCCAAACTCGGGTCCGTCAGGCGTGCGAGCGAAACAACGGTTTGGCGCAAGATGTCGCCATTTCCTTGGAGGTTATCACAGCTCTGCCCGCTAAATGGCCCGATCCCGTTTTCACGCCGGACCTTAAGGGCCGCAACCATCGCACCAAATGCCGTCCGAGGCGCTTCGGGGTTGGCAACGTCATGGCGAATATCCGGGTGCTCGTCATCAAAACCACCGCCAACCGGGTCAATATAGTACCCACCCTCGGTCACCGTCAGAGCCACGATACGAATTGCCGGATCAGCCATTTTCGCTATAAGCGGGCCATTGCCATCCTCAACCGCGATGTAGTCAATCATCGAGCCCACAACCTCGGCAGACGTTCCGGCGGGGTCTAGCTCGATCAACGTTGTCAGATAGTCTTGTGCCACCAGCTTTTCACGCTGAACGGCGTCATTGACCCGCACACCGGCTCCGACAATCGCCCAATCGTGAGAAAGACCCTGATCAAACAGACGATGAAAATACCAAGCCTGATGCCCTCGGTGAAAGTTTCCAAGACCAATGTGCACGATCCCTGGCGTCAAGGCGCTCCGGTCGTACTTTGGTACCCGGATTTCATCAGGCAAACGCCCTAGGTTGGCATCTGAAAGATGGATCAACTCAACCATTGGCCACCGTCCACGTTGTAAGTCTGAGCAACAACATAGTCAGACTCGTCGCTGGCAAGAAAAACAGCCATTCCGGTTAGGTCCTCAGCTGTGCCCATACGCCCGTATGGAACACCGGCGGCAACCTCCGCCTTCTTTTGACCCGGAGCCTTGTTCTCGTACTTCGCAAAGAAGGCGTCGACACCATCCCAGTGCTCACCATCGACCACCCCGGGCGAGATCGCGTTCACGTTGATGCCGTGCTGAATAAGGTCGAGACCCGCAGACTGCGTCAGGCTTATGACCGCCGCCTTGGTCGCGCAGTAGACACCCACAAGCGCCTCACCACGTCGCCCCGCCTGACTTGCCATATTGATAATCTTGCCACCGCCACCGCGCTCAATCATGTGTTTGGCAACCGCCTGAAGGGTGAACAGCGTCCCGCCAACGTTTATGTCAAAAACACGGGCGTAATCTTCGCGTGCGATCTCGGCAATCGGAGCAGCCGTAAAAAGAGCTGCGTTATTGATCAGGATATCGATCCGCCTGAATGTGCCGATGACCTCGGCTATTGCGCTATCGATGCTCGCTTGCTGGGTGACGTCCATTTCAACAGCAATGGCCGCATCGCCAATCTTTGCAGCTGACTCCCGGGCGCGATCAATATTGATATCCGCAATCGCGACCCGAGCCCCTTCTCGGACATACCTTTCTGCAAACGCCAAACCGATGCCGCGAGCGGCACCGGTTATGAGCGCTGTTTTGCCTTCCAGTCTCGTCATGCGATACGCAGGCCATTCGCGTCGAAACGGTGGATTTGATCGGCATTCGGAGTAAGCCAGACAATATCTCCGTGATCAAACGAGACATTTCCCGGTGCTCGCACGGTGATCATATCCGCCAGACCCGTGTCGTGGACATGGAAGAACGTGTCCGAGCCAAGATGCTCTGCAACGCCAACGCGCCCTT
>CALCGO010000525.1 GCA_937901055.1 uncultured Rhodobacterales bacterium | reverse complement strand
CCCCACCCACAACCTATCTCCAACAAATTGGATTCGCCATTCGCACTAATACTATTTGCAACGGCTTCGTATTTACGTGCTTGTGACTCGGCCAAAGTTATCCCCACTGGATCAAACAAACCTGACGAATATGTCATGGTCTCATCCAACCAGAGTGCGTAAAAATCGTTCCCCAGATCATAGTGGTGTGAAATATTTTTGCGCGCCTGACGTTTCGAATTCGAACGAAACCGATGGCGAATTTTTTCCAAGGCGCCAACAAATTTAGTCTTTCCCAGACCACTTCGCAGTTGGCTGGAATTCGCAACAATCAAGTCAAGCAAGGCTTGAAGATCTGGCGAATCCCATACGCCTTCGAAATAGGCTTCTGCAAACCCTATCTCTCCGTACAATAGTATTCGTGGGAAAAACAGATTAGAATTAATCGTTATTTGCGCGCTTGGACCGGCAGAATTGCCAACGAATTGACGTTTCACGCCATTTGGCATTTCCAACGTGATTTGCCCAAATTCAAGTCGGTTCAATAGTTCCATTAAACCGCTTTTTCTATTGGAAATACCAAAGAAGGTTTCCTGATTTCTTATCGTAAACATATTTTCTCCTGCTTTTAGGATAAATACGGTTTTTGACTGTTCTTGGATCACTATGAGTATCACATTCTTAATGTGATCCAAAATACGCTGCAGCTCGTATAGGAAATATTGGGTCAGTGAAGCGCGATCCAGATACCGAAGGTCAGAAGAATTATCGACGCCAAAACACCACAAGATTAAAAAGGGAAATTACTTCATGCCGACGCCTCTTAGAATAATTTGGTTAATTTGCATTGGGATTTCGGTGCTAGCCGCAGCAAGTATCTTGACGCTTAAGCCGTTTATTTCAGGGGTGGAATTTGCGCCAGATCAAGGCTTCAACTGGTATTATTGGAAGCTTCCCGACCCGGATTTCTGGTCGCGCGCAAGCGTTTGGGGTGCATATATATTGCACCAGGTCTTCATTTGGGGCGTTATCGCGTGGGCGACAAGGAATAGAGACCAACTAAAGAACCGCAATAAAATGCACCCGATTAATTGGATTGCTTTAGGCGGCACCGCATTTTTTGTATTACTACATTATCTACAGACGGCCATTTTTTATGACGGACTGGGTCAAGACCTCCCCGTCATCACATCACAAGCTTCGGTCATCATTGTTCTCGTTGTCGTATTGCTTATGGAAGCACCGCGTCGTGGCCTATTTTTTGGCACCGGCAAAAGTTGGTTTTCCAGTGTTCGACCAGTCTTGATTAGATATCACGGATATTACTTTGCCTGGGCTATTACATTTACGTATTGGTATCACCCGATGGAAACCTCGTATGGCCACATTGCAGGTTTCCTCTACACATTCTTTTTGTTTTTACAGGCGTCCTTCATATTTACTCGGGTACACAGCAACAGGTTTTGGACATTCATTCTTGAAATATCGGTATTAATACACGGTGTAATTGTGGCAGTTGTCGCAGGGCAGGAATTTTGGACCATGTTCGCCTTTGGCTTTTTGTTCTTACTGGTTGTGACGCAAATGCATGGCCTTGGGCTTAGCAGAATTACCAAATGGCTAATCGCTTTGTTTGCAATCGCCGCTACTGTTATTGTTTATTCGGATCGCGGTTGGGAAAACGTAAACGAGGTACTGCGCATTCCATTGATCGATTATATTTTGGTCGGAGGGCTAGGTGGTTCGATCATAATTGGTAGGCGCCTAATTCAACGCTCTCAACGGAGAAGTCAGGAAACACCATGAGCTTTTCATTATCCGTCAACGGACAGGCGTTCGATATTGATCTACCCGAAGACGTACCTTTGCTTTGGGTACTTCGCGATGAAATCGGGCTTATGGGTACAAAATTTGGATGTGGCGTTGGTGCATGTGGTGCTTGCACTGTTCACATCGACGGCGAGGCGGTCCGCTCTTGCCAAGTTGCATTAGGCGACGTGTGGGGGGCTGTAACCACCATCGAGGGCCTCGGCACGCCGGCAGCCATGGCCGCGCTTCAGCAAGCTTGGCTTGATGAACAGGTCGCACAATGTGGCTATTGTCAGTCCGGTCAAATAATGCAGGCTGCGGATCTTTTGGCAAAAATACCGACCCCGTCAGACGCTGAAATTGATGACGCAATGGAAGGTAACTTATGCCGGTGTGGAACTTACCCGCGCATTCGCGCAGCAATTCATGCGGCATCAGCCGCAATAGCGCGCGAGGGATAAAATCATGGGACGTATTAAAACGATTGCTAGACGTACTTTCTTGATCGGTTCAACAGCTGTTGTCGGCGGCGTAGCCTTTGGCGTCTACAAACTTAAAGAAACGCCACCAAACCCTTTGACTTCAGCCCCTGGAAAAACAAGCTTAAATGCCTTTGTGATCATTAATCAGGACGGCGTAACATTGGTGGCGCCAAAAGCAGAAATGGGCCAAGGCGTTCAATCGACTTGGGCCGCACTGATTGCAGAGGAGCTCGACGTTGAATGGGAAAAAGTTAATGTAATTCATGGCCCACCCGCCAAAGCCTATTATAACTCGGCGCTACTGGGTTTGGCACTTCCGTTTACAGATTACGAAATTGGCCCGTTCAAAAACAACGTTCGGGAGTTTGTCGGAGAGGCCGCAAAGCTTCTCAATATTCAAGTGACGGGCGGTTCAACCTCGATGCGTGACGGCTTTGAGCGGATGCGTATCGCAGGCGCCGCAGCGCGAGAAACGATAAAACTGGCTGCCGCGAACCGTTTGGACATTGACGTAAAAAATCTTCGGACTGAAAACGGGTTTGTTATTACGCCCGATGGTACGATGCTCGCGTATTCAGAGCTGGCAGAAGATGCAGTATTAATTGCCCCCCCAAGTGTGAAATTGCGTGATGCAAAAGATTGGCGCATTCTTGGCAAATCAATGCCAAGGCTTGATATGCTGGGCAAAGTGACTGGCACTGCCGAGTATGCGATAGACACAAAACTTGATGGCATGCTTTTCGCTTCCGTCCGCTTTAGCCCAAAACGCGGTGCTATGACCGCCTTTGATAGAAATGGCGCGGAATCCATGCCGGGCGTTAAGCAGGTGCTTGATCTCGGCGATGGCGTCGCTGTTGTGGCTACGAACACATGGCTCGCGATGCAGGCAGTTGACAAAATTGAAATTGAGTGGGCAACGTCAGGGATCCCTGACAGCTCGGCAGATTTTTACGAAAATATTAAGGCGGCTTTTGACGGCGAAGCTAATTCGATGGCACGGAATGACGGTGATGTTGACGACCAGCATTCGGGCACGGAAATAGCGGCCGAATATTCGGTTCCCTTGCTTGCCCACACGACGATGGAGCCGATGAATGCAACTGCCTTCCTGAAAGACGGTCATTTAACAGTTTGGGCCGGAAATCAGGCACCGGGGTCAACCCAGAAAGTTTGCGCAAGGGCTGCTGGTCTGGAAATTGAAAACGTCACAGTAAATACGACCCTTATGGGTGGTGGTTTCGGTCGACGAGGAGAGACAGATTTTTCTGAGATCGCGGCAAAAATAGCAGCCATGCTGCCCGGAGTTCCCGTTAAAACAACGTGGACACGCGAGGAAGACATGCGACGTGATATGTATCGCCCAGCCGCGGTCGCACGGTATCGGGGCGTCGTTGAAAACGGCAAGGCCGTTGTGCTTGAGGGTAAGGTATCAGCCCCTTCAGTTATTCAACAATCCAGCCTACGCGCGTCAGGGCGCGAAATGAACGGCGCGGACCGCGAACATGTTTCTGGGGCATTCGATCAACCTTATAAAGTTCCAAACTTTCGAATTTCCGGATATTTGGCGCCCACTGAATTGCCAATCGGATATTGGCGCTCAGTCGGAGCGTCCTTCAATGGTTTCTTCTTCGAGAGCTTTATTGACGAAATGGCCCATGCCGCAAGTCGAGATCCTTTGGATTTCCGCATCGAACTTGCGCGGCAGAAACATGCCGCCAGCGCCAAAGTCATTGAGACCGCGGCTAAATTGTCAAATTGGTCTGGAAAAACCGAGCCTGGAACCGGCCGTGGCGTCGCATTTTCACATACGTTTGGCTCGTCCGTTTGTCAGGTCATCGAGGTTAAAGAAATCGACGGCTTGATACGCATTAACAAAGTTTGGATTGCGTGCGACGTAGGCATCGCATTGGACCCGCGCAATATCGAAGCGCAGATGACGGGCGGTTGCCTTTTTGGCCTTTCAGCCGCAGTCATGGGCGAAATCACACTTGCCAATCAAGAAGTGGAGCAAGTGAACTTCCCTGATTATGATGCACTTCGCATGTATAATTCCCCGCGGTTTGAAGTCGAAATTCTCGAAAACAATCAGCATCTGGGTGGTGTTGGGGAGCCAGGTACCCCACCAGCTGCGGCGGCGCTGAGCAATGCTTTATTTGATTTGACCGGGCGACGCGCCCGCACACTTCCCCTCTCGAAACACTTTGATTTCCTTTTGTGAAAAACAGCATGGCTCGTTTTATTACCAAGTTTCTACTTAATCTGTAGATGGTTCGAACCTCATGAAAACTACATTCGCGCTACGCGCACTAACATCCAGCCAAGCGGGTCGAACGTCTGCTTTGCAGCAATCGACCTGCATGTTAGCACCCGCAGCGAAGGTCGGTTTACCGCCCTTAGTGACAGGTTTCCATAACCTTGAAAAAGCTCCTTTCTGGGGTAAGG
>CALCGO010000524.1 GCA_937901055.1 uncultured Rhodobacterales bacterium | reverse complement strand
ACCGTTGAAGACTGCATCGACAAAGTACCTAACCGCTTTGAACTTGTAATGCTTGCTGCACACCGTGCGCGCGAACTATCTTTGGGCGCTGAGTTGACCGTTGAACGCGACAACGACAAAAATCCTGTTATCGCCCTTCGCGAAATCGCTGATGAAACACTGACCGCCGAGCACTTGCGCGAAGCCGCCATCGAGAGCCATCAGACACAGATCGAAGTTGACGAGGCTGAAGAAGATCAGATGACCTTGTTGATGGGCACTGAAGAAGGCGACGCTGCCGAGGATGATATGTCCGAGGAAAATCTGCTTCGCGCCTTGATGGAAGCCCAAGAAGCCAAGTAAGCTGTCTCGTGGGGGACATCCCCGAACGGAGCCTGCCTGATGATTGATGTCGAAGACCTGATCGGTCTCGTACGCGCCTATAATCCCAATACCGACGCCGGACTGATCCGCGCCGCCTATGCATTTGGGCTGGAGGCGCACGACGGGCAGTTCCGTTCATCCGGCGAACCCTATTTCAGCCACCCTATTGAGGTTGCCGCCCTGCTGACCGAGGTCAAGCTGGACGATGCCACAATCATTACCGCTCTTTTGCACGACACCATCGAGGATACCGGTGCAAATTACGCCGATGTAGCCAACAGGTTTGGCGAAGAAATCGCGCAGTTGGTGGACGGTGTTACCAAGCTGACAAATCTGGAGTTGTCCTCGGTCGAGACCGCGCAGGCTGAAAACTTCCGTAAACTTCTGTTGGCCATGTCCAAGGATGTGCGCGTGTTGTTGGTCAAGCTGGCCGACCGTTTGCACAACATGCGGACGATCAAACATATGCGCGCGGAAAAGCAGCGCAAAAAGGCCCACGAAACGATGGAGATCTACGCCCCGCTGGCTGGTCGTGTGGGCATGCAATACATCCGCGAAGAACTGGAAGACCTGTGTTTCGCAGTTTTGAACCCCGAGGCCCGCAATTCGATCATGCGGCGGTTTATTACGCTACGGGCCGAAACAGGCGATCTGATCCCGGTGATTATTGACGACATCAAAACCGCACTGGCGAAATGCGATGTCGAGGCCCAAGTGACGGGCCGCGAAAAACGCCCCTACTCGATCTGGCGCAAGATGGAAGAAACCGGTCACGGGTTCCATCGTTTGTCCGATATTTACGGGTTCCGCATTATTACCAAGGATGAACGCGACGCTTACGTGGCACTTGGCGCGGTGCACCAGCGTTGGAAAGCGATCCCGGGTCGGTTCAAAGACTACATCAGCCAGCCCAAGACCAATGGGTATCGTTCGATCCAAACCACTGTGTCGGGCCGTGATGCCAAACGTGTTGAGGTACAAATCCGCACCCGCGAGATGCATATCGTGGCAGAATCCGGCGTGGCCGCCCACTGGTCTTACCGCAACGGTGAACGCTTCGCGAATCCGTTTGCCGTGGACCCGTTCCACTGGCTGCGCGGGTTGATCGACGGGTTCGAGAACGCCGAAAATCCGAATGAGTATCTTGAACATGTAAAACTGGAAATGTTTCAGGATCAGGTATTTTGCTTTACCCCCAAAGGCGCGGTTATCAACTTGCCACGCGGAGCCACGTTGATTGACTTCGCTTACGCCATACACACACGCATTGGTGACAGTTGTGTTGGTGCAAAAATTGACGGTAAACGCGTACCCCTGTGGACACGGCTTCGTAACGGCCAATCTGTGGAAATTATCCGCGCTGACAGTCAACGCCCACAACCCAGCTGGGAAGACATGGTCGTCACAGGTCGCGCGAAATCCGCGATCCGGCGCTCGCTTCGCGAGGAACATAAGGCCGGTCACATACGGCTGGGCACCGAAATAGCACGGGTGGCGCTGGGCAAGGTTGGCAAAAAGGCCACTGACAAAGCCTTGGCGACGGCGGCAAAGAACATGGGACTGGCCTCCAAGGACGAACTCTTGGCGCAGATCGGCACCACGCAGGTTACCGGCAATGATCTATCCATGGCGCTTTACCCGGAGCTTCTTAAAAAAGCTGCCGTCAAAGGCGAAAAACCCGTAAGCGAAGTCGTCGGTCTGAAAGCCGGACAAAGTCATATTCCCGCCAAATGCTGCCAACCTTTGCCGGGCGAACGAATTGTCGGCATCATGGTGCGTGGCCACGGTGTTGTTGTCCACACAATCGACTGTGACGCACTTGTGAGTTACGAAGAAGATCCGAACAGCTGGATCGACCTGCGCTGGACAGACGGAATGTCAGGCGCCGATCACTTCACCACACTAGAGATCATCATGGCCAATGACGCCGGTGTGCTAGGCCGCATCTGCACGTTGATCGGCGAGCATAATGCCAACATCGTCGATATCCATTTCACCGAGCGTAAACCCGATTTCTACCGTATCCTCATTGATATGCAGGTGCGCAATGTGGAGCACTTGATGCACATCCGCACGGCGATTGAAGCGGATGATGATATCGCCTCGGTTGCCCGACACAGAAATCCGGCTGCCAATCGTTGAACAGGCTGGCGTTCGTGTAGCTATTGGCTCATAACATCTGTGATGTCATGCCTATAAGGACACGAAGCTATGGTTTTCAAAAGACGGGATAAACAATCGCTGTATCAGCGTTTGCGCACCCTCTTTTTCCCCAAAAAGGGTTGGAAACGCAGCATTCAATACGTTGGCCATCGCGTAAAACGCTTGCCGGATACCTCGCATAAAATTGCCCTTGGCGCCGGGATCGGCGTGTTCGTTTGCTTCTCGCCCATCCTTGGGGTGCATATGGCGATGGCCTTGGTGCTTGTTTACTTACTGCGGGCCAACTTGGTCGCGTCCTTCATCACGACGATGTTTGGTAACCCTGTCACCTATCCGTTCATTGCGGCGGCCTCGTTAAGTCTTGGCCGTGCGGTGTTGGGGATGAACGCCAAAGACGACGATTTCCAAAGCCTGCATTCAGCGTTCTGGAAGGCTTTCACCGACACATGGCAACTGATCCAAAGCTGGTTCGGCTTCGCTGAACGCCCCGACGGCCTAGCGGATTTCCTAACCAACCTATTCCTGCCCTATCTGCTTGGTGGCACGATTATCGGCCTTGTTTTAGGTGCCATCACGTACTTCTTGCTGAAGCCTGTGATTGTCGCCTATCAAACCCGGCGAAATGCGATTATGGCCGAAAGGCGTGAAAAACGTCGTGTTGAACGCGATTCTTTGGCTGACACTGGCGAATAAGCGCAGTATCGTCGCATTGAATTTCGTTAACATAAGGTCGAAACCTATGGCAAACACTCTTATCCAACCGCTCGGCCAACTACGTTTGGGCGTTAACATTGACCACGTCGCCACTGTACGCAACGCCCGCGGCGGGGTTTACCCGGACCCGCTGCGCGCCGCCAAAATGGCCGAAATTGCGGGGGCCGACGGTATTACCGCCCACCTGCGTGAGGATCGTCGCCATATTACCGACAGCGACATCGACGCACTAATGGAGCACCTTCGCATCCCGCTGAATTTCGAGATGGCCGCCACACCGGAAATGCAGGCGATTGCGCTGCGCCACAAGCCTCACGCTGTCTGCATTGTGCCTGAAAAACGCGAAGAACGCACGACCGAGGGTGGTCTGAATGTTGCCCGCGAAGAAAACCACCTCGCCCATTTCATCGCGCCATTGCGCGAAGCGGGGTGTCGTGTGTCGATTTTCATCGCCGCTGATCAAAAACAGATCGAGGCGGCCGCGCGTATCGGCGCCGAGATAATCGAACTGCACGTAGGCCCCTATTGCGATGGCGTCGAAGAAGGCCGCTACGATGAAAGCGCGCCGGAGCTGGAACGCCTGCGTGAAATGTCGGCCTACGCCAACAGTCTTGGGTTGGAAGTCCACGCTGGGCACGGAATCACCTATAACTCGGTCAAACCTCTGGCCGCATTCCCCGAAGTGATGGAATTGAACATCGGCCATTTCATCATCGGCGAGGCGATATTCTCGGGCCTTGATTCCGCCATCCGTCGTATGCGGGCATTAATGGACGAGTCCCGTAACGAAGCCTTTGGCGTAAACGTAGCATGACCTTCATTGAGCTTGCCGTCATTCTGGGCTTCTGGCTAGTCGCCCTTGCCAGCCCCGGCCCGGCAACCTTGGCAATTGCCGGAACCGCTATGGTATCTGGCCGCCGCAGTGCATTAAGCCTCGCCGCAGGTGTTGCAACCGGATCGGCTGCGTGGGGTTTAGCGGCCGCTTTGGGTCTTGGCACAGTTATGATTGCCAACGCCTGGGTGCTGGAAACCTTACGGTATGTCGGGGCAGCGTATCTATTCTGGCTCGCCGTGAAATCACTTCGCTCGGCGTTTCAACCGCGAACCCGAACTGCACAACCGATCAGAATTCAATCCACAAAAGCCGCTTATACTAAAGGCTTGATGATCCACCTGACCAATCCCAAAGCCGTCTTGTTTTGGGGCGCGCTATTCGCGGTCGTTATATCGCCAACAGCGCCAATGCGCGATATTATCGTGGTGGGTCTAAGCTGCGCAGCGGTAAGTACCTTCGTCTTCTTCAGTTATGCTGTAGTTTTTTCGACCGAACGCGCGATGAATATTTACCTGAAACTTGGCCGTTGGTTCGATGGCGCATTTGCGATGTTGTTCGGCGCTGCCAGCCTTAAAATTCTGACGACCAAACTCGCATGATTATTGGTATCGGTTCAGATCTTGCGAATATCGAACGCATTCAGGGCACAATCGACCGTTTTGGGGATCGCTTTTTGAAACGTGTGTTCACCAACATAGAACGCGCCACAGCCGATTATCGTCTTCTAACCACCGAAACCTACGCCAAACGCTGGGCCGCCAAAGAAGCCTGCTCCAAAGCACTGGGAACAGGGCTTCGCATGGGTATCGCTTGGAACGAGATGGAGGTTCGCAACATGCGCACCGGCCAGCCGACCATGCATGTAACCGGCAGCGCTGCCGCGCGGCTCGCCCGCTTGACACCCGAGGGGCATCATCCCCATATCCATGTGACCCTGACCGACGATCACCCGTGGGCACAGGCATTTGTTATCATCGAGGCGTTGCCAAAAACGCCCGCATAGCTTGACACTTTGCGTCGCAACAGCGAAAAGCTGCCGGAATTGAACACAGGGAATTTTTTTACCAATGGCCTCAAAATCCTCGACAGACGGTGGCTTACTTGAAACCGTCAAAACTATCGTATTTGCGCTTATTCTTGCTGGCCTGATCCGCACCCTGTTGTTCCAACCGTTCTGGATCCCGTCGGGCTCGATGAAGTCCACATTGTTGATCGGCGATTTCCTGTTCGTCAACAAATTCACCTACGGATATTCCTACGCCTCCTGCCCTACGATGTTCGGGACAGATTTCTGCGGTTTCGCCAAAGGTTCAGACGAACGCCTGCTGGGTAGCGATCCGGAGCGTGGCGACGTGGTGGTGTTCAAACACCCCGTACACGGTGCCGATTACATCAAGCGTTTGATCGGCCTTCCGGGTGATCGGATCCAGATGAAAAACGGTGTGCTTTTCATTAACGGCAACGAGGCTCCGCAAACAGCTATCGCGCCTTTCGTAGAGGTTTATGAAAAACAGGGGCCCGAGCAGGGTTTCCCGCGTTGCGCAAATACGCGGCCAGCTCTGGGCGGTGATTGCATCAAAGACCGTGCGATGGAGACGTTGCCAAACGGTGTCGTTCACGAGGTTCTTAATATCGAAACGTCCGGCGCTGACGACACACAAGAATTCCTTGTCCCCGAAGGGCACTATTTCTTCATGGGTGACAATCGTGATAACTCTGTGGACAGTCGTTTTGCGCAGCGTGGCTACAGCCCCGGCGTTGGTTTCGTACCCGCCGAAAACATCATAGGTCGCGCTGATCGCATCGTATTTTCCGCCGCCGGCAGTGCGTTATGGAAATTCTGGGATTGGCGCTCGGATCGTTATCTAAAGGCAATAGATTGAAGCTTTCAGCAAGCACCACAGCATTTATTCAACGGTTAGGGCATCAGTTTGCTCGCCCGGAAGTACTGCATCAAGCGCTAACCCATTCATCCTTATCCACAACAACCCGCCCAGACAATCAACGCCTCGAATTCCTCGGGGATCGGGTGTTGGGTCTGGTGATCGCCGAGGCTTTGTTGACCGACGACATGGAAGCGCGCGAAGGCAAGCTTGCCCCGCGCCTGAATGCACTGGTACGAAAAGAAACCTGCGCCGAGGTAGCCGAAGAAATAGATTTGGGTGCCGCGTTGATGCTGGGTCGCTCCGAAATGTTGTCGGGTGGGCGTAAAAAAACAGCCCTTCTTGGCGACGCGATGGAGGCGGTAATCGCCGCCGTTTATCTGGACGCCGGATATGACGCAGCCAAGGTTTTGATCTTGCGTCTTTGGGGAAAACGCATTTCCAAAGCCGAAGAAAACGCCGCTGACCCTAAATCAGACTTGCAGGAATGGGCACAAGCCCGCCGCATGCCACCCCCTAAATATGCAGAAATCGAACGTAGCGGCCCGGATCATGCCCCTGTGTTCGTTATTGAAGCTCAACTGAAAAACGGCCGGTCCGCGACAGCGACGGCCCCAAACAAACGCGCCGCACAGCAACTGGCTGCTGCCGCTCTTCTAAAGAAATTGGAGGCCTGACATGGCTGAAACAAATTGCGGCTACGTCGCACTGATTGGTGAACCGAACGCCGGTAAATCAACACTGCTGAACAAGATGGTCGGGGCAAAAGTCTCCATCGTTACGCATAAAGTTCAAACCACCCGCGCCCGTATCCGTGGCATCACGATTGAAGGCGATTCCCAAATCGTATTCGTCGACACACCGGGCCTGTTCCGCCCACGCCGCAATCTAGATCGCGCGATGGTAACGGCCGCGTGGACAGGCGCCGCCGACGCTGACCTAGTCGTACTACTGGTCGAAGCCCACCGCGGTGTGACCGAAGGTGTCAAAGCCATTCTTGAAGCCTTGAGCGAGCGCGTCCACGACCGCCCTATCGTGCTGGCCATCAACAAAATCGACCGCGTAAAAAGTGACCGCCTTCTGGCGCTTTCAACCGAACTGAACGCGCTGTTCAAATTCAACGCAACTTTCATGATCTCAGCCGAAAAAGGCCACGGTTGCGACGATTTGAAAAAATGGCTGGCGGATGAGTTGCCCGAAGGCCCATGGCTTTACCCCGAAGACCAGATCGCCGACCTGCCGCTGCGCCTCCTCGCCGCCGAAATCACGCGCGAGAAATTAACCCTGCGCCTGCATCAGGAATTGCCCTACCAACTAACCGTTGAGACGGAAAAGTGGACCGATCGCAAAGACGGATCCGTTCGCATAGACCAGCTGATCTACGTCATGCGTGACGGTCACAAAGGCATTATTCTTGGACCAAAAGGCGAAACCATCAAATCTGTCTCAATGGCCGCGCGACAGGAATTAAAAGAATTCCTCAACCGCGAAGTTCACCTGTTCCTTCAAATCAAAGTGCGCCCGAAATGGCTGAACGACCCCGAACGCTTCAGTGAAATGGGGCTGAACTTCAAAGACGGCAAATGACTCCGCGCGTCACCTCTGAATTCTGGGTCAAAGCCTACCTGACCCGCCTGCGCGTAATGGACATCCCCGCGTTTTTAACCTCGCGCGGGGACGCTACCGCCGGAGCCGTGCTGGTGAAAATCAACACGCTGGACGGAAACGCGGCAGCCTACCAGCGCAGCTACGACACAGAGGGTAACCGCATCTGGGTTCCACTGTCGGAGGGCACCGACACGCAAGTCGAAGAAGCCCTCGCTCGTCAACGCCAGTATGACCCCGATATCTGGATAATCGAGGTCGAGGATAAACAAGGCCGAAGCCTACTGGATCAGGACGGGCTTTCCGGCTAGGTTCGCCAAATGGAATGGCGCGACGAAGGGGTTCTGTTATCCGTGCGAAAGCATGGCGAGGGCTCCGCAATCATCGAAGTATTTACCGAAAATCACGGCCGGCACGCGGGTCTCGTGCGGGGTGGCGGCTCGCGCAAAATGTCCCCGATCTTGCAACCGGGTGCGCAGTTATCCGTCGAATGGAAAGCCCGCCTCGAAGACCACCTCGGCAGCTACACCATAGACCCGATAAAATCCCGCGCCGTCCAAATCA
>CALCGO010000523.1 GCA_937901055.1 uncultured Rhodobacterales bacterium | reverse complement strand
GCTTTGGCGTATGACTTTACCACCAAGGGCAATCTTGTTGCAGTCGTTTCCAATGGCTCGGCCATTTTGGGGATGGGAAATTTGGGCGCGCTAGCCTCCAAGCCCGTGATGGAGGGTAAGGCGGTGCTGTTCAAACGTTTCGCAGACGTTAACGCCATGGATATCGAACTGGATACTCAAGACGCTGACGAAATCATTAACGCAGTGCGCCTGATGGGGCCAACTTTCGGCGGAATTAACCTTGAGGATATCAAGGCACCGGAATGTTTTATCATTGAACAACGCTTGAAGGAAGAGATGGACATCCCTGTCTTCCATGACGACCAACACGGCACAGCGGTGATTTGTGCGGCGGGGCTGATTAACGCGCTGCATCTTTCGGGCAAGAAAATCGAGAACTGCCGAATTGTGGTTAACGGTGCCGGCGCGGCGGGGATTGCTTGTGTCGAATTGATGAAATCCATGGGCGCCAAGCATGACAATTGTCTGGTTTGCGATACCAAGGGCGTGATTTATCAGGGCCGTACAGAGGGTATGAATCAGTGGAAGTCGGCACATGCCGCCAACACTGAATCCCGGACTTTGGAAGAGGCGATGGACAATGCCGACGTGTTTATCGGCGTTTCTGTTAAGGGCGCGGTAACGGACGATATGGTCAGAAGCATGGCCACCGATCCGGTGATTTTCGCGATGGCGAACCCAGATCCGGAGATCACACCGGAAGATGCGCACGCCGTTCGCGAAGATGCGATTGTGGCCACGGGACGTTCGGATTACCCAAATCAGGTTAATAATGTATTAGGCTTCCCGTATTTGTTCCGTGGGGCCTTGGACATTCACGCCCGCGCAATCAACGACGAAATGAAAATCGCCTGTGCCGAAGCATTGGCGGCGCTTGCGCGTGAGGATGTGCCGGACGAAGTTGCATTGGCTTATGGCAAAAAACTGTCCTTCGGACGAGATTATATTATTCCGACACCGTTTGACCCTCGTCTAATCTACATCATTCCGCCCGCCGTTGCGAAAGCGGGCATGGATACGGGCGTGGCGCGTCGGCCGATTATCGATATGGATGCGTATGAACTAAGCCTTAAGGCGCGGCTCGATCCGACGGCGTCTATCCTGCAATCGCTGAATGTGCGGGCCAAACGCGAGCATGCGCGGATCGTGTTTGCCGAAGGGGATGACGCTCGCGTAGTGCGCGCGGCGGTTGCTTATGGGCGTGCTGGCCTGGGTCAAGCGGTGGTTGTTGGCCGCCCTGACGAGGTTGCCGGCTTCCTTGAAGCGGCCGGAATGCCCGAAGCGATTGACGAGATCGAAGTGGTTAACGCCGCTACAACGATGCACCTGAAACAATACAAAGAATATCTCTATAACCGATTGCAACGTAAGGGTTTTGACGAGCGGGATTGCCATATTTTGGCCTCAAGGGATCGGCATGTATTCGCGTCCCTGATGCTAGCGCACGACCATGTTGACGGGATGGTTACGGGGGCCACGCGTAAGTCTGCACAGGTTCTAAATCAGATTAACTATGTTTTCGATGCGTCGACCGAAGGTGGCGCGGTGGGCATCACCGCTGTTTTGGCTGGTGGTCGTATGGTGCTGATTGCCGACACGCTGGTGCATGAATGGCCCGAGGCAGAAGATCTCGCGGATATCGCTGAACGGGCAGCAGCATTGGCACGTGATCTGGGGTTGGAACCGCGTGTGGCTTTGGCCAGTTTCTCCACTTTCGGATATCCGGTTTCGGAACGCGCCGAGAAGATGACAATGGCCGTCGACGTGCTAGACAAGCGTAATGTGAATTTCGAGTATGACGGCGAGATGACAGTTGATGTGGCATTGAACCCTGACGTGATGAGCCAATATCCGTTCTGTCGATTAACGGGTCCGGCGAATATTTTGGTGGTTCCGGCACGGCACTCCGCGTCGATTTCGGTGAAATTGATGCAGGAGATGGGTGGCGCGACGGTGATCGGGCCAATCCTGACAGGGATCGACAAGCAGGTTAAGATCTGTTCGACCACTTCAACCGTTAACGACATCTTGAATATGGCGATAATGGCCGCCTGCAAGGTCGGCTGATATGGCGATCTATAACCTTGGGTCTGTGAACATCGATCACGTTTATCGTGTGCCGCATTTGCCAGAACCGGGGGAGACCCTCGCCTCGACCTCGTTCAGCAGCGGGCTTGGCGGTAAGGGGGCGAACCAGTCGATTGCTCTGGCGAAAGCTGGCGGGCAGGTTTTTCACATAGGCGCGATTGGTGAAGATGGCCGATGGTTGGCCGATCAAATGGCGGATGCGGGTGTTGATACGCAGTATCTGTCGGTGATTGATGTGCCGACGGGGCATGCGATTATCAATGTCGATGATGAAGCCGAAAACGTTATTGTTTTGTTTACAGGTGCGAACCGTGCGTTGACCGAGGATATGGTTAACGAAGCGTTAAGTGATGCCGGTACGGGTGATTGGTTGCTGCTGCAAAATGAAACCAACCTCGGAGTTTATGCGGCTAAAGCGGCCAAAGCGAAGGGTCTGCGTGTGGCATATGCCGCGGCGCCTTTCGATGCCGAGGCGGCTATAGAGATGTTGCCCGTTACGGATTTACTTGCCGTTAACCATATCGAGGCAGCGCAATTGTCCAAGGCGTTAGGGGTAGCCGCGACTGACCTTCCAGTATCGCAGGTTCTGATAACGCACGGTGCGGATGGGGCGAGCTTGCGATCCGGTGGCGAAGAGATATTCGTGGATGCCTTCAAAGTTGATCCGGTGGATACAACTGGTGCTGGGGACACGTTCTTGGGGTTTTTTCTGGCCGCGCTTGATCTGGGCCAATCAGCAAAGGATGCGCTAGGCTTTGCGTCTGCGGCCTCGGCAATCCAGGTCACAAAAGTTGGCGCGGCAGCGGCTATCCCTTCGGCTGAAGAGGTTGAGAAGTTTCTGCAGGAAGCGCAAAGGGTGAGGTAAATTGTGAAAACAGCGATTATCTTTGACTGCGAATTTTTGGTCACTGAAAATGCACAAAGGCGATTTTGGTGTGGCCCATATGATCCGGATCCCGTGATAGCGCAGATCGGGGCAGTCAAGCTTGGACTAGAAGGCGACTTTCCGATACTGGACACCACACGGATTTATGTGAAGCCTATGGATCGTGACGGCAACAGGTTTTCGATTGATCCATTCTTCACAAAACTTACCGGCATTTCAGAACAGAATATTGAGCAAGAAGGCGTTTCGTTGCACGACGCGCTAAATGATGTGAATCAGTTTTCGGACGGCGCGCAGTTTTGGTCCTGGGGGAAGGATGAGCTGAACATGATGGCGATCAGCTGTTATGTAGCCAACATCGCGCCAGTTATTCCGGCACATAGATTTGATAACGCCTGCAAGTTGTTGTTGTCGGCAGGGATGCCCTATGAGGACATCAAGAAAACCAGCAGCAATCGGTTGGCTGCGTACTACGACTTGAGCCACCCGCCTTTGAAGGGGCACGATGCATTGGATGACGCGCTGTCGGTCACTTATGTGTTGCAACATTTGTTGCGGAACGGGAGCCTTACAGATTTAGCTTAGCTTTAGAGAAATTTCGCGGAACATCGCAAGGTTTTGCTCGAATGAACCGTCTTCCTCGAATTCGCGATCGGCAGCGTTTGAGGCGATGACGACGTTGTTCGCTGTGTCGATATAGATGTATTGGCCGTAAATGCCGCGGGCGAAGTATTCACCCGGTTTGGCGTCTGCCGCTAACCACCACTGGTATCCGTATTGGGTTTCGCCAACCTCGGTCGGGGCGCTGACGGCGGTGGATTCGCGGACCCAGTCCGCGGGGACGACTTGTTGGCCGCCATACATCCCGCTTTGTGCGAACATTTGGCCGAAACGGGCGTAGTCACGGGTTGTTAGGTTCAAACCACCCAGCACGAAAGCCACTCCTTTGCCGTCGGTCAGGTAGAGGGGGTCGATCTCAAACCTCAACGGCGCCAGCAATTTTTCGGCCATTAGTTCGGGGATTTCACGGCCAGTTGCCCCGCGAATGATCATGCCGATCACATGCGTGTCGATGGAGACATATTGCCAACCTACACCCGCCGTGCGGTCGCGCCTCTTCAGACCAGCCGCAAATTTATCCATGGAGCCACCTAATGCCAGCACGCGGCCCATTTTGTTAATATCGGAGCTGAACGATAAGTAATCTTCGTCAAATGTTACGCCGCTGGCCATGTTTAGAACGTTGCGGATGGTTGCGCCGTCATAGGCTGAGCCGGCAAGACCTTTGGCGTATTTGATAACAGGTTCGTCGATGGAAGTGATGTCACCGTCGGCAACCACGATGCCCATCAGGGCGGAGAGGAAGCTTTTGGCGACGGACCATGAAATCCGTAGATCGTCAGCGGCAGTATCTTTGAAGTAATCTTCATGTGCAATTTTGCCGTCCTTAAGAACGACGAGCGCGGTGACGTCGCGTTCTTCGATCCAGCTGCCCAGACCATCAGGCATAAGCCTCGTTTCACGGGGTAACTCGGAAGCCGGGACGTCAGGCACACCAAGGTTGGTGTTGAAGAATACCGCCTTCATATTACTGAAATTGGTGATGATATTTTTTTCGGAAAACAGTGCGTTAACGGCAAGTAAACGTTTGATGTCGTTTCGTTTCCACGCACCGAGGCCTAGGACTGTTCCACCGATGACAGCTGTTATGCCAACTACACTCATTATTAACGCTCCGGTTTTCGTGGGGTCAGGCTGGTGGATCTGCTCGTACACGTCAATGCGGTTAACGTTTGGTCAACCTAGGTTAACAGCATCCTCAGGCCACTGGTTACGTCGGACTGGATCGCGACACGTAACGCGGGTTCGTCGTTGGCGCGCAACGCGGCGATGATTGTGCGATGTTTCTCGCTGGCGAGTGTCCGTGGCAATCGAGAATACAATGACCGCATGGTTGGACCGGATTGCAACCAGACGGTTTCCAGCAGCGCCAACATCGCGGGGGATTGGGCGCGAAGGTATAACGTGCGGTGAAATTCTAGGTTGGCGCGGACGTATCCGATGGCGTCAGCCTTGACGATTTTTTCTGCGATGGTGGCGTTAATGTTTTGTAAACGCTCGATCAGGGCCGGATGAACACGCGGGAGGGCGCGGGCACCTAGCTCGGGTTCTAGCATGGCGCGAAGGCATGCGAGCTCTTCGATCCGGTCGTTGGATAATTCGGGTGTTGAGACGCGGCCGGAGGCGGATAGGTTTAAGGCACCTTCGGCGACCAAACGGCGGACCGCTTCGCGAGCCGGGGTCATGGAGACGCTGAATTCGGCGCCAATGCCACGTAGAGTCAGGGCGGTTGCCGGTTCCATTTCGCCATACATAATGCGGGCGCGAAGGGAGCGGTAGACGTGTTCATGGGCTGGAATATTAGGTTCGGGTGTCATTTGAGCATCTTGTGATCACAAAGCGATCCGGGTCAAGTAGTAAAATTCACTGCATGTAGTTTTGCACCATGTTCACGTAGCCAGTTCCGATGGTTTTGGTAGTCCGGCATCAGGGTTCCAACGACATCCCAGAAGGCGGAGGAGTGGTTCATTTCGGCCAGATGTGCGACTTCGTGCGCGGCAACGTAATCAAGCACAACGGGCGGGGCCATGACCAAGCGCCACGAAAACATCAGATTGCCTTCAGCGGAACAGGACCCCCAACGGGAACGTGTATCGCGAAGGGTGATACGGTTGAAGGGGCGGCCTAGTTGGGCAGCGTATTTTTCGACAGCTGGATAAAGCGTATTGCGTGCCTCGGTTTTGACGAACGCTTGCAGCCGAGCGCCGGAGTGCTTGCCGCCTACCAGAATTTTGTTGCCCTCAACGCGGATTGATCTGCCGGTTGTGGCGGCGATTTTCAGGTCGACGCCTCGAAATGGTAGGCTGCCGCCGTCTAACAGAACGGCGCGATCCGGCAGTTTCGAGATTTGCGCCCGCAGCCAGCCTTCTTGCCTTAGCGCAAACCCCTCGGCTTCGCTGATGGAGGCGCGGGTGGGCAACGTCAGCGTGGCCTTGCCATCTGTCCGAGACAGGCGAAGGGTGAAACGTTTGGCGCGCGGGTTTCGTTTGATACGCACTTCGATTGGTGGGGAACCTATGAAGATTGTGCCGCTCAAGCTTTGATTTTAGCGCGATGGGTCGTGATGAACTCGGCGACTTTGGGCTGAATAATGCTGCGCCAGCGTGAACCGTTGAAGATGCCGTAGTGCCCGACGCCTTCTTGCAGCAAGTGGCCACGTTTAGTTTCAGGCAAATTGGTGGTCAGCGTGTGCGCGGCCTTGGTTTGACCTTCGCCGGTAATGTCGTCTTTTTCGCCTTCAATGGTCAGCAAAGCGATGTCTTTGATAACCGACGGGTCAATCAGCGTGTCGCGGTAATAATAGGTGCCTTCAGCCAATAGATGGCGCTGGAAAACGCGGTCGATGGTCTGGATGTAAAATTCCTCGGTCAGGTCCATCACGGCCATGTATTCGTCGTAGAACGCACGGTGCGATGCAGTGCTGTCACCGTCGCCTTCGATCAGATGCTGGAACTGGTTCTTGTGGGCATCAACGTGTTTGTCCATGTTCATCGACATAAAGCCGGACAGTTGTAGGAAGCCCGGATACACGCGTCGCATAAAGCCGGTATTCGGCCATGGGACTGTAACGACAACGTTTTTCTTGAACCATGACAGCGGCTTGTCTGTTGCCAGTTTGTTGGGTGTCTGCGGGTTTTTTGTTGCATCAATGGGCGAACCCATGAGCGTAATGGAGGATGGGCGGAACGGATCTTTGTTTTTCGCCATCAACGTCGCGGCGACTAACATCGGAACCCCTGGTTGGCAAACCGCCATAACAGACGGGCGATCGCCATCTGCGCCAAGGATACGGCAGAAATCAACCAGATAGTCTGCGTAATCATCGAGGTCGAATTTACCCTCGGATAGCGGGATATCGCGCCCGTCGATCCAATCTGTGATGTATACATCATGTTCGGGAAGCATCGCTTTGACCGTGCCGCGCAAAAGTGTTGCGTAGTGGCCCGACATCGGCGCGATGATTAGTACTTTAGGATCATTGCGTTTGCGCGCTGATTCGGAGTCGCGCTTGAAGTGCAACAAATTGCAAAACGGCATAGCATGTACGACTTCCTCGACAATATCAGTTTCGATACCGTCAACGATTGTTGTTGGCAGATCGAATTCCGGCTTGTCATACCGACGCGTTGCATTGATGAACATTTCCATCGAGGCCACAGACGTGCGCGTGGCGTAGTTATCTGACATGGGATTTAACGGAGACTGTAGCATCTGTTGACCCATCTTCGCCATGGCGCGCATTGGGCGAACAGCGGCGTGAGTCATCTCGTAAGCGTGGTACAGCATAGCTTCTCCATTCAATAGTTTGAATGGAAGGTAAGCGTTATGTTGCACCGCATCAAGTTATTTCGCACATGCGATGTGGTAAAGCCTTTGACAAGGTCGCTGTCTTATGGCACGTGACGTGGGAAATTGATCAAAACAATTAAGGGGATTCCCATGCCCAACGAAGAATGGGGCGTAAAGCGCCTCTGCCCGAAATGTGCAACACGGTTTTACGACCTAAAAAACGATCCGATGACATGTCCGTCATGTGAATTCGAAATCGATCTGGCTTCCCTGCTGGACGGCGGTAAAGCTGCGGCTGCAAAGGTTAAGAAGGAAGAGGAAGCGGCCGCTGCGGCCGATGATCCGATTCTTGACGATGTGGAAGACGTTCTTGATGACGACGATTCAAGTGCTTCGGACGATGATCTGCTGGATGATGACGACGACACAGTCACCTTAGAAGAAGTCGCAGATGTACCTGCGAATGACGACGACGAGTGATGTTCGTTTCGAGCGGAACTTTCCGCTTGAACTCGGCCGTACACGGCCATAGATACGGGGCGTTGCTGCGGATGTAGCAACCCCAAGCACTAGGGGCCATAGCTCAGATGGGAGAGCGCTTGCATGGCATGCAAGAGGTCGGGGGTTCGATTCCCCCTGGCTCCACCAATACCCACCCTGCAAACCAAGCGTATGTTCTGACCTCCGGGAATGACCCGCGTTTACGGGGACTTAAGGCATAAACCCGCATCAGTCTGGTTAAATGAGTGT
>CALCGO010000522.1 GCA_937901055.1 uncultured Rhodobacterales bacterium | reverse complement strand
ACGTTACCAAATATTCCCAACGTTGGGAATCCTCAAGTTATGCTGAGGTCTCATTGGAGTAATTGATATGAAAAAGGTGATATTTTTGGCTGTTTCGACCGTCGCATTGCAGGTTACGGCCGTTCTTGCCGGTAGTGTGGCGTATGTCGCCCCGGTCGAGATGGCGATAACTGAGGATCCGGGATCTATGGGAGGGTCGGGGCTTTGGCTAATTCCACTACTTGCAATCGCTCTGATCTGGTTAGTTGTTAAGGGGCAAAACGATTCCGAGCCGGTTGATCTAACCAGTGATGCACGTCTGAAGCGGAATATTAAGGCGGTTGGCACTGCCGAAAACGGATTAACGCTTTATGAGTTCCAGTACTTATGGAGTTCCAATAAATACGAAGGCGTAATGGCGCAAGAAGTTCTGAAGCATACTCCAGAAGCCGTTGTTCGCTCGAAGTTTGGATTTTACAAAGTTAACTATTCAAAGCTGGGTTTGGAAATGAAAACAATTCATTAAGATCCCTGTAGACCTTGAAAGTTAGTGGCCGATTTGACGTATCGCTTCGGCCACTGCAATACCCGCAGACATCGCCACGTTTAAGGACCTTCCACCACCCGGCATTGGGATGATGATGGCTGCGTCGGCGCGGTCGTGAACTTCGGTTGGCACACCAGCACTCTCGCGACCCATCAGAATTGTATCACCTGTTTGAAACTGGAAGTCCCAAAGTGGCATGGCTCCCTCGGTGGTCATCAACACGATACGCCCCTCAGGCTTGTCTAATAGATACGATTCCCACGAATTATGCCGGGTTATGTCTGCCAAATCGGTGTAGTCCATCGCGGATCGCCGTAACGCTTTAACGGAAAACGGAAATCCGCATGGTTCGATCACATCAATTGGTGTGGCGAAACACGCGCTTAATCGAATCATACTGCCAAGATTTAAGGCAATATCTGGCTGATAGCTGGCTAATCTGACGTTCATACCTTGAAAAATACCTTTTAGTAACAAGTGCGGCGCAAAGTCCGCTGGACCCAAGGGGGCTGCGGGTGTATTCCCCTCCCCTAATGTACCCATCTTTCGGTGGGCGCTAATGAATTTCTTTGCCTCAATTCCGGGGCAGTTACTAGAGGAGAGTATCTTTTGTCTCACGCAGAAGACACAGGCTCGCGTCGCGATTTTCTATATGTCGCCACTGCATCGGCCGGCGCAGTTGCCACGGGCGCTGCAGTTTGGCCGCTGGTCCACCAGATGAACCCGAGTGCAGACGTTCGGGCAATGGCCTCGATCGAGGTTGATGTTGCCGATCTTGAAGCTGGTACACAGCTGACCGTCAAATGGCGCGGAAAACCTGTTTTTGTTCGTCGTCGTACAGCCGAAGAAATCGAAGCTGGTCGTGCTCAGGATGTTTCCGCATTGCCAGATGGCGAAGCGCGTAACGCAAACGCAGATTCAGAAGCTGACGCAAGCGATGCAAACCGTACGCTGGATGAAGCTGGCGAATGGTTGGTGATGATGGGTGTTTGTACCCACCTAGGCTGCGTTCCGCTGGGTGATGGCGCTGGTGACTTTGGCGGTTGGTTCTGTCCTTGTCACGGTTCGCACTATGACACTGCAGGTCGTATCCGTAAGGGTCCTGCTCCTGAAAATCTTCCGGTTCCAGTCGCGAGTTTCATCTCCGACACCGTGATCAAACTAGGCTGAGGGAGACTATAATGAGTGGTATTCCACACGACCATTACGAGCCAAAGACCGGCTTCGAAAAATGGCTACACGAACGTCTGCCAGTTGTAAGCCTTGCTTACGATACGTTGATGATCCCGACACCGAAAAACCTTAACTGGTGGTGGATCTGGGGCATCGTGTTGGCATTCTGCCTCGTTCTTCAAATCATTACCGGTATCGTTTTGGCGATGCACTACACTCCGCATGTTGATCTGGCGTTCGCGTCGGTTGAACATATCATGCGCGATGTGAATGGTGGTTGGGCCTTGCGTTACGTTCATATGAACGGCGCGTCGTTGTTCTTTATGGCTGTATATATCCACATTTTCCGTGGCCTTTACTACGGTTCGTACAAAGCCCCGCGTGAAATTACATGGATCATCGGTATGTTGATCTATCTTGCGATGATGGCGACAGGCTTCCTTGGTTACGTACTTCCATGGGGCCAAATGTCTTTCTGGGGCGCGACGGTTATCACTGGCTTCTTTGGAGCGATCCCGTTCGTCGGCGAAACAATCCAAACATGGCTAATGGGTGGACCTGCTGTGGATAATGCCACGCTGAACCGCTTTTTCTCGCTTCACTACTTGCTGCCATTTGTGATTGTCGGCCTTGTGGCTGTTCACATGTGGGCTTTCCACACGACAGGTAACAACAACCCGACAGGTGTTGAGGTTCGTCGCGGCTCGAAAGACGAAGTTAAGAAAGACACGCTTCCGTTCTGGCCTTACTTTGTGATCAAAGATTTGTTTGCGCTGGTTGTTGTTCTTGCAGTCTTCGTGGCTGTTATCTGGACCATGCCAAACTACTTCGGGCATCCGGACAATTACACGATCGCTAATCCGCTGGTTACACCATCGCATATTGTTCCTGAATGGTATTACCTTCCGTTCTACGCGATCTTGCGCGCGTTCACTGCCGATGTTGCAGTTGTGCAGCTTACAAGCTGGATTACTGGTGGCATTGTTGATGCGAAGTTCTTTGGTGTTATCGCGATGTTTGGTTCCATATTCGTCATGGCGCTTGCGCCTTGGCTGGATACAAGCCGTACACGTTCCGGTACATACCGTCCGATGTTCAAGTGGTTCTTCTGGTTCCTTGTCATCGACTTTGTTGTTCTGATGTGGGCTGGCGCTATGCCTGCCGAGCCTCCGTATTCCATCATATCACTAGTTGGTGCGACATACTGGTTCGCTTATTTCTTGGTTATCTTGCCGGTTCTTGGCTTGGTCGAGAAAGCGAAAACACCGCCTGCGACTATCGAAGAAGATTTCGATGCCCACTACAAGCCGACTTCGGCTGAGTAAGAGACGAAAAGGAAATATTGAGATGTTTAAGAAAACAATCCTTTCCGCGCTCCTAGCGGCTGGCCTTTCCACCGGAGCCTATGCTTCCGGTGCGGAAAGCCACATCGAAGACTTCGACTTTAGCTTCGAAGGGCCATTTGGCACCTACGACGAGCACCAGCTGCAACGTGGCCTTCAGGTTTACACCGAGGTTTGTTCAGCGTGTCACGGTTTGCAATATATTTCATTCCGTACACTTGGTGATCACGGCGGCCCCGCGCTTGAAGCAGATTAAGTCAAAGCCTACGCGGCACAGTTCGAAGTTTACGATGCCGAACTCGACGAAGATCGTGCGGCGAAGCCTGCGGACATGTTCCCGACTTCCAGCTTTGACGGTGCACCGGACCTTAGCCTGATGGCGAAAGCCCGTGCTGGTTTCCACGGACCTTGGGGTCTTGGGATCAATCAGGTCATCAAAGGTATGGGTGGTCCTGAGTACATCGCCTCGATCTTGACTGGCTATACTGGCCACGAAAAAGAAGAAGCGGGCACGACGTTCTACGAAAACACCGCTTTCCCTGGTGGTTGGATCGCAATGGCGCCGCCATTGGAAGACGATCTGGTAGAATTCCGTGATGGTCACGAAGCAGATGTTCACCACATGTCGCAGGATGTTTCTGCGTTCTTGATGTGGGCAGCCGAACCGAAGATGACTGCACGTAAAGAAACAGGGTTCCTTGTTTTTGTGTTCCTCGTCTTCCTTGCTTCGTTGCTGTACCTGACAAACAAGAAGCTTTGGGCTCCACACAAGTACAAAGACTGATTGTTTCAGAAATCGAATTTTGAGAGGGCGGGATTAATCCCCGCCCTTTTTATTTGCCCAAATACGCCGCGAGTGCTGGCGGCGGATTATTAAACAACTCGGCAGTTCGCTGAGGCGCCGTTGCGACGCCATCCGCGACAAGTACGGTATACTCAGCAATCCGCAGGGCATCGTCTGGATTGTGCGTCACCATCAACAACGTTGAATCCTGATCTTGTCGAATACGCGCTACCAGATCGAGCATCTCGTGACGAAGTGCAGGCCCAAGTGCTGCGAAAGGTTCATCCAACATTAGCACCGGGCGGTCACGCAACAATGCGCGCGCCAACGAAACGCGCTGACGCTGTCCACCAGATAATTCTGAAGGATGGCGCGTTCCCATATCCACTAACCCTACTTTTTCCAAAGCCCCCTCGACTTGGTCAATTTGGATTCTGGACAGCTTCAGGTCAGGCCGGACGCCCAGCGCAGTGTTTTGAAATACCGTCAAATGCGGAAACAGGTTGTTTTCCTGAAACAGCAACGTCACAGGGCGTTTCGCGGGTGGTGTGTTGGTAATCGTAGTGTGACCGATCGAAATACTGCCCTTCGTGGGGCTGACGAAACCAGCGATGGCCAACAGCAAAGTTGATTTACCTCCACCGGATGGACCAATTATTGCAGTCGTTCCGTGTTTGATTGTTAAATCAGCCTGCAGAGAAAAGTCGGTTTGTTCGACTAGAAGTTTATCAAGTTTGATGTCCAAGGCGGCCTCCACGATCAAATACCCAGAATAGTGTTAGGGTCAGCGCGACTAATATCAATGCAACGCTGGCCGCTTCGTCCATGCGGTATACGCCCATTAACCGATACATGATCAACGGCAATGTTTCGACATCTGGCGGTGCAAATAGGGTGATTACGCCCAAATCCCCCATCGATAACGCCGCCGCCAGTCCCGTCGAAAACCCTAAAGGTTTGCGAATAACGGGCCAAGTTGTCAGTCGAAAACGAGCCCATCCCTGCAAATCAAGGCTATCCGAAAGGCGACCATATATTTGACGATTGTGTTGCAAGGCAGGCAGCAAGGCTCGCAACGCCAACGGAAGACTGATAGCGGCGTTCACCAATGCGGTAACAGGCAATGCGAGGGCAAACGGATCCGCAATCGGGTGAATGATAATGAACAACCCTGTGCCCAATACGAATGGTGAAGCAGCGAGAGTTAACAACCCGAATCCTTCGACAACCGATGACATCTTTTGGTGGCGTGCTTTCAATTCGTCAATATATCCAGCCAGTGCTAAGGCGAGCAATACCGAAAGAGCTGCTGAAAACAAAGCGACGATTAGGCTGTTAAATATTGCTGGCCAAACAGCGTCTGGCAGGTTGGTTAGCGCAGGAAGGCCGCGACCAATGACTGAAACTAGCGGCGCGCCGAGGAAAACCGTGACCGCGATCAACACTAAACTATCTTGCCAAAGCATGATTTTGGATGAAACATCCCAACGTCGCGTTACCGTCGTTAATCCGCTACCAAAAACGATAGGGGCTGTAGCGCGCAGTGACCAAAAGGCGATGATTCCACAGATTATGAACTGTATTAACCCAAGCACAGCTGCCTTCCCAAGGTCGAACTCAAATCGTAGCGCTTGATATATCGCTAACTCTATAGTCGTTGCTTTGGGCCCGCCGCCAAGGGTTAGGGCGACGGCAAAACTGGTAACACATAACAAGAAAACCAACAGAAATGCCCCGGGCAATATGCTACGAAGCATCGGCATTTCCAGCCGTAAGAATATGTCTTTTGGCGTCATTCCAATCTGGGCGCTTAATCTGAAGTGTTCGACCGGAATACGACCCCAGCCTTGCAGAATAAGTCGTGTGACCAGAGGTAGATTAAAAAACACATGGGCCAGCAAAACGCCCGTCAGGCCGTAGATGTTCAGCCGTTCTGCACCAAGGGACTGCAATATTTGCGATACAATTCCGGAGCGCCCCCAAATGGCCAATAGCCCGAAAATGGCGACTATAACGGGTAGCAAAAACGGTGCGCCCAATAGGGTGACCAACACAGATCGTCCGCGAAAGTTCCGGCGAGCCAGCGCGCGTGCGACTGGTATCGCCAATAGAACGCTGATGGTTGCTGACAGTATCGCTTGAAAAAGCGTGAACCGCACGGCCGCCCAGTCGGTACTGGTTAAGGACGTCGACGTATCGGCTCTTAACCACAATGCCACCAGTGGTCCAATCACCAGCAGCGCCACGAAAAGTAGCGCTGCCGAACCCGACCAGCGGGTGATTGGGTTTATTGACTGAGGGCGGACAGCCATTCGGCCAGTGCCTCTTTACGGATGGATTCAACGCCATCAATCGGAAATAACAACGCTTTCTCCGGTTCATTCTCTGCGATAAATCCTTCGGGCAACCCATTTTCAGGCAATACCGCAGGATACATCCAGTTGGTTGTCGGGATAATGGATTGGAACGCATCCTGCGTCATGAACTCAAGAAATTCATCGGCAAGTTGCCCGTGTTCCGTTCCAGCAATCTTCGCAGCCACCTCAATTTGCATATAGTGCCCCTCGTCAAAAACTGCAGCAGCTTTTGAATCGTCTTCCTCCGCTATCAAATGATAGGCTGGCGAAGTGGTATAGCTCAACACCATGTCGGCCTCACCCTCTAAGAACATGCCGTACGCCTCGGACCAACCCTTGGTCACGGTCACGATGCGCGGCGATAGTGTTTCCCAAACCTCGGCAGCTTTGTCACCATAGATTTCCTTAACCCAAAGCAACAAACCAAGCCCTGGAGTCGAACTGCGAGGGTCCTGAATGATGATGCTGACATCACTTTCCAACAATTCCGCAAAACTTGTGGGCGCGTTTGCCATTTGAGTTTTGTCATATACAAACGCGAAATACCCCCAGTCGTATGGCAGGAAGACTTCGTCGGTCCACGCAACAGGCAAATTCAGATCTGACGGAACACCGGTGTGTGGTGCAAACAATTCCGTCGCTTTGGCGTTTGCGATCAGGCTTGTATCCAGCCCCAGAACCACATCGGCTTTAGTCCGCGCACCTTCCAGTTTCAATCGTGCAAGCAGTGCCGCGCCGTCGCCCGCCCCAACGAATACCAGATCGCATCCACAGGTTTCTTCAAATGCGGTTTCGATCAGGGGGCCGGGGCCCCAATCAGGTACGAAGCTGTCGTAAGTATAGACCGTTAAGGTCGGTGTTTCAGCCCAAGCAGCACCAGCAAAGGTGACTAGGGCCGCAGCGAGAAGGGATCGTTTCATTATATGGTCCTCCATTTACTGCGACGTATGAGATAGGAGGAACGGATATCCGTCGCACCTTCCCTACGCCGGCATGATCCGGTTCAGGTTCAACGGGTCTGCATTACGCATCTCAGCCATTTCTGGCCCCCCGAGGCAGGTCGGACACTAGCCTTTAGCGCCAGAATTGCAAGAGGTGAGATGAAAAGGGGCTTTTTACGCGGCGGGGCTTGCGGTATTGATCTGTTAAAGGAGTCAACATCATGTCCATGAATTCGTTCGGCCATCTGTTTCGTGTAACCACTTGGGGCGAAAGCCACGGGCCAGCATTGGGCGCGGTGGTTGACGGTTGTCCACCAAACGTGCCGTTGACGGCTGATATGATCCAGCACTGGCTGGACAAACGGAAACCGGGGCAGAATAAGTTCACGACCCAACGACAAGAGGCCGACCAAGTCGAGATTTTGTCTGGAGTGTTTGAAGGTAAAACGACCGGCACACCCATTCAGTTGATGATCCGCAATACGGACCAACGTTCAAAAGATTACGGAGATATCCACGAAAAATTCCGGCCCGGCCATGCGGACATCACATATTTCCAGAAATACGGAAACCGTGATCATCGTGGTGGCGGTCGCTCCAGCGCACGTGAAACTGCAGCGCGTGTTGCAGCAGGTGGTGTGGCGCGTGAAGTACTGAAATCATTGTTGCCAGATCTGAAAATCACCGGATACATGGTGCAGATGGGGCCGCACAAAATTAATCGCGACAATTTTGACTTCGCAGAAATCGAAGCGAACCCATTCTGGACACCAGACGCCAGGATGGCCGCGCAATGGGATGAATATTTGTCGGGGTTGCGTAAGTCCGGCAGCTCGGTTGGTGCCGTTGTGGAGGTCATCGCCTCCGGCCTTCCGGCAGGCCTTGGTGCGCCAGTTTATGCTAAACTGGATACGGATATTGCTACGGCTATGATGTCGATCAACGCCGTTAAGGGTGTTGAGATCGGTGCAGGAATGGACGCGGCTACGTTAACAGGCGAAGAAAACGCGGATG
>CALCGO010000521.1 GCA_937901055.1 uncultured Rhodobacterales bacterium | reverse complement strand
CTGTCGAATGGCGACGATCCAGGCACATTTGCGCGTTGGCAACGCTGGAACGAAGCGAAGATCAGCGAATTGCGATCGCAGCATAAGGAAGTTACGAATAATATAGAATTGGCGCGACTGGCTGCCGTAAAATCACTGGCCAAAGTGCACGCGTTGGAAATCTTGCTTAAGAAATCCCTAAAGGAAGAAGTGTTGGTCAAACGAAGACGCGCCGAGCAGAATGGTCAAGCACCCGACGCGTAGTTTTTATTCGGCCAAAATGCGATCGAATTCGTCCGCGAATTTGGAATATGCCATGTTCGACATGGTCTGCCCGTTAATAACAAACGTCGGTGTGGCATTGATACCATCCGCATCGGCATTTTCAGTAGACGATTTCACCATCGCCTGCGCCGTTACGTTGTCCTGCATGCAAGCTTCCATATCTTCTTGATTCATGCCAGCCAGACGCCCGATAGCATAGAGGTTATCCACCACACCAACCGCGCTTTCGGCAACGGTCCACTCGCCTTGTTTTTCGTAGATCATGGCAGAGATGCCGAAATAACGATCCGGGCCACCGCATCGCGCCAGCATATCTGCCCAAAGGCCGAGGCGGTCAAAATAAATTCCGCGATAGATCATGCGGACTTTGCCTGTGTCGATGTAGTTTTCCTTGATCAGCGGCAACACATCGGAATGGAAGTTCTTGCAATGTGGGCAAGTGAAGGAGGCGTACTCGATCATCGTTACCGGCGCATCTTCTGACCCGATCGACATTTCGTCAAGCACCATGGCGTCGTCACTTTGGGCGAATGCAGGCATTGCGCTATAAGCCGCCGTGGCGCCTATAACGGCAAGGGCCGCGCGGCGGGTTAGGCTTGGTTGTTCAATCATCATATTTCCTTCTGAAACCATTTTCATTTAGTTAGTACGTTCTTTGCCAGGTTTTCCAGCGCTGCCCGCAACCTGTCATCTGCGACAGGGGCCAACGAGTCGCTCAGTTCCGCAGTTTGCGACACCGACAGGGTCTTGGGCGCAACGGGCTTGTGGGTAAAGGCAACAGCTTGTTCGGCGAATCCAACCTCTGCCGTTTGCGTAATCCGAATACGCGAAATCGCGCTGTAACCGTAACAGGCGTTAACCTTTTCTTTAAGTTCCGGCAGCATCATCTGCAATTCAGGTGCGCGCGCGCCGTCGGTTAACACAGTCAACGTTGCCCCAAAACCTTCGCGGGCATAGGAAACCTTAACCGGTTGTGCGATTGCGGCCACCGTTTGGCCTACGATCTCCGCCCAATGGGTCAAAAGACGCGTTTCGGCGAAGCCTCGACGCTCGCCGACACTTCGAATACGTTTGCTGACCAACCCACCGGTCTGCAAAAACCCGCGCGAACGGCGTTTTGCAGGGCTAAAGCCCTTGCCTTTTGCTTTTTTTCCGTCAGATTTATACGTCATGCGACTCTCGAAATTTCATCAAAGCTATAGTAACGCCGATAAGGGCAAGGTCCATCCCTCTTTGCGGGTCGGCGTAATAACGCTTGCGTGAACAAATGATTAACGAACCTTTGCTTGATTGGTACGACGCCAACGCCCGCGCAATGCCATGGCGCATCCCGCCAGCTGACAGCGTTAACGGGGTGCGGCCAGACCCCTATCACATCTGGTTATCCGAGGTCATGTTGCAACAAACCACCGTTGCCGCGGTGATCCGTTACTTTCTGGCCTTTCAGCGCCGCTGGCCCAACGTGCATACGCTTGCCAGCGCTGATGATGCCGATGTTATGGGCGAATGGGCAGGCCTTGGCTATTACGCCCGTGCTCGCAACCTGTTGAAATGTGCGCGGCTGATTTCAGCCGATTATGGCGGCGAGTTCCCTGAAACCGAAGCTGATTTATTGCGCCTGCCCGGCGTCGGGCCGTACACGGCCGCCGCGATTTCGGCTATAGCGTTCGACCGACAAGCCACGGTGCTAGATGCCAATGTGGAACGGGTGGTGTCCCGGCTATATGCCATTACAGAACCGCTGCCAGACAGCAAAAAGGCTTTGCAAGAACTCGCTGGCCAGTTAACCCCAGCTGCGCGTTCGGGTGATTATGCGCAAGCGATGATGGATCTAGGGGCTACGGTTTGTTCGCAAAAACCAACATGTGAGATCTGTCCGATTGCCACGAACTGCGTTGCGCGCAAACAAGGGATCGCTGCTGAGCTTCCGAAAAAACGCCCCAAACTCGCGAAACCGACGCGTTATGGAGTAGCCTATCTCGTAAGACGTTCGGATGGTGCGATATTGTTGGAAACCCGCCCCAAGAAAGGCTTACTCGGCGGAATGCTTGCCCTGCCGACCACCGAATGGACCGATGCCGATGCGATAGAAGCCCCGCCTCTTGATGCCAATTGGTCAACACTTCCCACACCCGTTAAGCATACGTTCACAC
>CALCGO010000520.1 GCA_937901055.1 uncultured Rhodobacterales bacterium | reverse complement strand
AAGGAGACTGATCGGAGGTCGCTGCAATTATCACGGCGCGTTTCATGCCCTCTGGCCCCAAAACGTGTTCGGTAAATTCCTTCAGCTCTCTACCGCGTTCACCGATCAATGCGATAACAACGATGTCACAATCAAGTCCGCGGGCCATTTCTGCCAATAACGAAGATTTTCCGACGCCAGATCCAGCAAAAACCCCGACTCGTTGCCCTTGGGCGATCGGCAAAACCGTATTAAATACCGCGAGCGAAGTGTTCAGACGTGCCCCGAGAGATCGACGACTTGCGGCCTCCGGTGGCGCGCGTCGTAAAGGCACACTCTTTTCACCGCGATAAAGAGGACGACCATCCAATGCCTCGCCGAACGCATCAATAATTCTACCCACCCAGGTTTCGGAGGGGTGGATGCTATTTATGCAATTTAACTCAACCAGATCACCAATCGCGATTCCATCACTGGGTCCATATGGCATCGCAAGGACATAGCTCTTTTCCAGCGCAACGACTTCGCCGGATATGCGTGCGTCGCCGGATTTTGTAATCGTAATCTGATCGCCGACGTGCCCGTGCACGGACAGACCGCCAATGCGAATGGCAGCGGTATCAACCGAGATGACCCGACCGAACCGCCGCGTCGCGGGAATGGCGTGCAGGGCGGTTTGTAGCGGTTTGAAGTCGATGAACATGGTTAATCCTCTGTTTAGGGTCTGCTTACCTTTTGTTCACACTAAATGGTTAAGAATCACCTTATGCATAACAAGGGAGAAGCCCTAAATTGAAAATTGATATCGGAATTTTGCAGATGGCCCAGGATTTGGCGGCCCATACATCGTCACGCCAATCGGTTATCGCGCAGAACATCGCCAATGCTGATACGCCTGGCTACAAGGCGCGAGACATGGCGTCGTTTGCCGACAGCTTTCACGAAACTGCGCATATGCGGATGAGCAGTCGACCCGCTAGGGCGGCTCATATTGCTATGGGCTCGTCTAGCGCAGGCGCCGACATTTTTGAGTCTACGGAATTTGGCGCCGAATCGCCGAATGGCAACACCGTTTCGCTGGAAGACCAACTGGTTAGGGCCGCAGACGTTAAGTATCAGCACGATCTGGCGCTGGGCATTTACGCGAAATCCATCAACATTCTTCGTGCCGGTATGGGCCGGATAAGATAGGGAGGCCGTAGAGTGAGTGATCTGTTAAACACGATGGCGTCCAGCGTCAGCGGCATGTCGGCGCAGTCCGCGAGGTTGCGGTTGGCGTCGGAAAACATCGCGAATGCTGACACGCCGGGGTATCGTCGAAAGCTGGTACCGTTTGAGCAAATTGTTAGCGGTACGGGCGCGGTTCGAACCGGCGATGTCCATCTCGATAGCACCAGTCTGGAGCGTGTGTATGAACCCAGCCACCCGATGGCCGGTGAAGATGGGTATTACGAAAGTTCAAACGTCAACCTGATGATCGAAATCGCCGATGCTCGTGAGGCACAGCGGTCTTATGAGGCCAATCTGCGGATGTTTGATCAAGCGCGGCAGATGACGTCGTCACTGCTGGAATTATTGCGTCGCTAGAAAGGCGAAAACTATGGATAAAACGGCACATATTGCATCACAACTATATACGAACGCCCAGAATATTGCGCGCCCAACCAAGGCGGAATCTGGCGACTCGGATTTGTTTGCCCAAGTAGCTACGGATTTCATGGACACAATGCGTGCCGGTGAAGAGGCCGCAAAGGCAGGGATGATCGGTACCGCTGACGCGCATTCGGTTGTGCAGGCGTTGGCGGCCAGCGAGTTGGCGATCGAGACGGCGGTGACGGTCCGCGACAAGGTTGTCGAAGCATATCAGGAAATTTTGCGAATGCCTGTCTGATGGGCGCGAGTGAAATTTTTGACGTACTACGCGAAGGCTTGTGGGTTGCCCTAATCGTTGCCCTGCCCGTTTTGGGTGTGGCCCTGCTTGTCGGCATTGTGATTGGCCTTTTCCAAGCGCTGACTTCCATTCAGGAGATGACGCTGACATTTGTGCCAAAGCTTGCAGCAATCCTCGCCGTGTTTTGGTTATCAATGGGGTATTCCGGGCAGTTACTGGTGAATTATTACAAAGATCAGGTGATCGAAAGAATCGCACAAGGCTATTGAGGAAATTTTAACGTTTCCTTTTGTATAACGAAGCCACAGGGCAAGAATGCCAACGTATAAAGGAGTTTCAGCAAATGGACACAACGGGATATATTGCGCTAACCCGCCAGTCCGGATTGCTGAAAGAACTTCAGGCAGTTGCCAACAATATCGCCAATATCTCGACCACTGGTTTTCGACGCGAAGGTGTGGTTTTTGCCGAGGAACTACAGGCGCTCGATGCTGAAGGTGGTGGTGTCGCCATGACATCAGCACGAGTTCGGTTTACGGATGCGGATACGGGAAGCACGACACAAACGGGCGGTATGTTTGATCTAGCGATTGATGGCCCCGCGTTTTTCATGGTCGAAACCCCCGCGGGCGAACGTTTGACGCGCGCCGGTAGTTTTTCCACGAATGCGGAGGGTGATTTGGTCTCGGTGACAGGTCATCGCGTGCTGGATTCGGGTGGATCGCCGATTTTTATTCCGCCGGACGCTGGCAGGGTCGGTGTTGCGCAGGATGGTACGATATCCATTGGTGGCCGGCCGACTGCCCAGATCGGGATATTCGACGTCGAAAACCCACAAATGCTTGTGCGCGAAGACGGCGTTCTTTTCCGTTTTGAGGCTGATGCCAATCCAGCGGAGGATTCGCGCGTGATGCAGGGGTTTCTTGAAGGGTCGAATGTCGATGCCGTAACCGAAATGGCCCGCTTGATCGAAGTCCAGCGCGCATATGAGCTTGGTCAAAACCTTCTTGATAGTGAAGACGAACGCATCCGTTCCAGCATCCGCACGCTCGGCCAAGTCGTATAACAGGAGTATCGAAATGAACGCACTGAAAATAGCCGCGACAGGGATGTCTGCCCAGCAGATGCGGGTCGAAGTGATATCCAACAACCTCGCGAATATGAATACCACCGCGTATAATCCGCGCCGGGCGGAGTTTACCGATTTGCACTATGAACAGATCCAGCGGGCAGGGACGGTTAGCGCGTCGGATGGCTCCATTTTGCCTGCCGGAGTCCAGTTAGGGATGGGCGTGAAGCCGTCGGCTATATCCATGGATGTGGTGCAAGGGTCACTGAAACAAACCGGTGGAGAGTTGGATTTGGCTATTGAAGGTGCCGGATATTTTGAGGTTTCGCTGCCTTCTGGCGGCACTGGATATACGCGCGACGGGGCGTTGAAGTTGACGGGCGAAGGGCAAATAGTGACGTCCACAGGGTATGCGGTTATGCCAGACATCACCGTGCCAGATGATGCTCGCGATTTATCGATCAACGCTGACGGTGAGATTTACGCGTATTTTCTGGATCAGGTTGATGCGCAATTTATTGGCCAATTGACGTTGGCCGGGTTTACGAATGAAAAAGGCTTGGAAGCGATTGGCGGCAATCTTTATCGCGAAACGGCAGCCTCAGGCACAGCGCGAGTTGGGGAGGCCGGGCAAGACGGTTTGGGGCAATTTCGGCAGGGCTACCTAGAGGAAAGCTCGGTTGATTCCGTTCGTGAACTGACCGAATTGATCGAGGCACAGCGCGGATACGAGTTGAACGCCAAAGTAATAACAGCGGCTGACCAAATGCTTGGCGCGACTACACAAATCCGCTGATGAAAACCGTATTCCTGAGCATATTCCTATTGTCGGCGTCCGCGCTCGGCGCGCAGACGGTCGTCGCAGCGCATGCAATTCGGGCGCGTAGCATTATCGCGCCCGAAGATTTGGTGCTTCTGGAGCAAGATACTATCGGCGGGATTGCGGCCGTGGATGATGTTATCGGCCAAGAGGCGCGGGTAAATATATACGCCGGCCGTACTATTCGGGGCATCGAAATAGGAGCACCGGCGATCTTGGAGCGAAACCAGTTGGTAATAATGGCATACAACATCGGACTGCTGTCAATTTCTGCGGAAGGCCGCGTTCTAAATCGGGCTGGTGTTGGCGAGATGGTCCGTGTGATGAACGTGGCTTCGCGCCTGACGGTAACCGGGCGTGTCTTGGTTGATGGTACGATCGAGGTTAGCCCATGACTTTACGATGGGCCTTTGGAATAGCGCTTCTGATAACCGGATGCGTTCCATTTAGTGAGGTCGGAAGGGTGCCTGGCTTGACCGTCGTCGGGCATGATAGCGGAATCGAGATATCCGCCGAACGCGTTGCGATTGCCGTGCCGCCACCTGCGAGTCCTCGGCAACGATATAGCCAAGGCTCGTTATGGAATTCCGGCCCCGCATCGCTGTTCGGTGACAGACGCGCGCGGAATTTGGGCGACATATTAACTGTAGTGATCGAAATTGACGACAAAGCACAGATATCCAATAGGTCCGGCCAGTCTCGGTCGGGGTCAGGAACGATGAGCATCGCGGCACTTATGGGATTGCCAGAACTGGTATCTGGCGCCCTGCCCGAAGGCACCAGCCTCGATCCTGCCGCCAATTTTTCATCAACATCGACCTCGGCGGGGGATGGCAGCGTGTCGCGCAATGAAAAAATCACCCTGCGGATCGCGGCAACGGTGGTTGATGTTCTGGCGAATGGTCATTTGGTCGTCAGTGGGTTGCAGGAGGTGCGGGTAAATTTTGAGCTACGAGAACTACAGGTCGTAGGCATTGTACAGCCGGAAGATATTTCGCGCCGCAACGAGATTACTTATGACAAAATAGCCGGCGCACGGATTTCATACGGCGGACGAGGGCGGATCAGTGATGTGCAGCAACCGCGATATGGCCAGCAGATTTTTGAAATTGTAGCACCGTTCTAGGAGGCAGTATGGGCAAAATCCTTCCAATCTTGATCGTTCTTATTGGCCTTGGTGTTGGCGCTGGCGCTGGGATATTTCTGCGCCCATCGACACTGGCCAACGCGAAAGAGTGCGTGGATGACGGCCACGGTTCTTGCCATGCGGAGATTGCGATGGACACGAGTCATGGCGAGGTGGCTGAACTAGATCCTAACAACGTATATTATGTAAAACTCAGCAAACAGTTCGTGGTTCCTGTGGTGAAGGATCGGAGTGTCTCTTCAATGGTCGTGATGTCATTGTCGATTGAAACGACACCGGTGGTCGGGGACATTGTGTTCGCGCGGGAACCGAAGTTGCGCGACGCGCTGCTTGCGGTGATGTTCCTTCATGCCAACTCTGGCGGGTTTGATGGGCAGTTCACCAGCAGCGAGGCGATGAATGATCTAAGGGGCTCGCTTCTAGAGGCAACGCGCGACGTGATCGGAGATGATGTATTTAGCGTATTGGTTACCGATATCTTGCGGCAGGATGTTTAGGTATCATGTGGTACCTCGGTGCTGATGCCTTGCAGCTCCATCAACTGTTCCAGTAAATCAAAGCTGTCGTCCAGAAACTGCCCATAGGATTCCAGCCAGAAGGCGGCGGGTTTCAGGGCGTTTGGGTCGAGGCGGCACCATTTTTCACGCCCTGACTTATGTTGTGTAAGCAGCCCGGCTTTTGCCAAGACCTGAATGTGTTTGGAAATGGCAGCCAAGGACATCTCGAATGGCGCGGCTATTTCTTTCACCGTTAGATCACCATCCAGAAGCATCAACAAAATCGCCCGCCTTGTCTGATCAGACAAGGATGCGAAAAGGGCGTCTAGCCTAGAATTTGAATCCTCAACCATCTGATTGACTATAAACACACGAGAATAATGATCAACCAATCAGTTGATTTTCCAATCAAGAACATTTTCGCAAGCCTGAGTGCGCCAGCACGTCGCATGCTGAAAATACACAATTAAAACAACAGATTACCCACATCAAAAACCAACCTCCAAACGCTTGACACAGCCTGCACAGAAACATATTGTCCGCCCAAATGCTCCCGATAGGGAATCTGTGTTCTAAGAGGCTGGAAAAGGAGGGTATTGGATGTCCGATACACCAGATCCGGAAAAACTCGAAGCACTGGATCAGCGGATCAAGGCGGCGAAAGCCGCAATCGAGCCCGCCCCAAGACGGGAGAGCAAGTACGAAAAAGCCAGTTTGGCTTGGCGTATGGTTTTAGAGCTCGTCATCGGAATGGCGATGGGCATGGGTATTGGGTACGGGCTGGATAGCCTGTTCGGGACACTCCCGATTTTCCTGATACTCTTTTCGTTGTTGGGCTTTGGGGCCGGTATTCGCGTCATGATGCGAACCGCCGACGAGGTTCAAAGGCAAAAGGTCGCGAGATCGACCAAGGATTAAAACGGCCCCAATGGGTCAATAGCGAGGGCAGATCGTGTCGACAGAAAGCACAACTGAAGAAGCGACAAGCGGTTTCAACATCCATCCGATGGACCAGTTTGAAGTTCACCCACTGTTTGGTGACGGCGCAATCCATTGGTACACGCCAACAAACGTAACCCTTTGGATGGCTCTGGCTGTTCTGGCCGCCTTCCTTTTGTTGGTTGTAGGTTCCCGTGGCCGCGCAATGGTTCCAAGCCGCAGCCAGTCTGTTGCCGAAATGACTTACGGTTTTGTTCGCAAAATGATCGAAGATATCACAGGCAAAGAAGGCCTGAAGTACTTCCCACACATCATGACAGCGTTCTTGTTCATTCTTTTCGCGAACCTGCTGGGCCTTCTGCCTTACAGCTTCTCGACAACATCGCATATCGCCGTAACCGGTGTTCTTGCGGCGACCGTGTTTATCAGCGTTACCGTTCTGGGTTTCGTTCTAAACGGTCCATCTTTCATTAAGCTCTTCTGGGTATCCAGCGCGCCGATGGCCTTGCGCCCCGTGTTGTTCCTGATCGAGCTTATTTCGTATTTTGTCCGCCCCGTCAGCCATTCCATCCGTCTTGGTGGAAACCTTATGGCTGGTCACGCGGTGGTCAAAGTGTTCGCCGGTTTCGCCGGCGCACTGGGGATTGGGGCTGTTATCCCGATAACCGCAATTGTCGCGGTCTACGGCCTCGAACTACTCGTAGCCTTTATCCAGGCTTATGTTTTCACAATCTTGACTGTGGTGTACCTCAACGATGCGTTGCATCCGAGCCACTAGAGTTTAACTAACTAATCTAGATATTCTAAAAAGGAGAATACTATGGAAGGCGATATCGCAGTAATGGGTCAAATGATCGGTGCAGGCTTGGCATCAATCGGTATGGGCGGCGCTGGTATTGGTGTGGGTCTTGTTGCAGGAAACTTCCTGTCTGGCGCACTTCGCAACCCTGCAGCAGCAGGCGAGCAGACAGCAACTTTGTTCATCGGCATCGCGTTTGCGGAAGCACTGGGGATCTTCTCGTTCCTCGTTGCCCTTCTGCTTATGTTTGCTGTTTAAGCAAAACGCCGAATTGCGGTCACGATACGCGTGGCCGTATATGGATTGCATCGGGCTGCGCTTAACCGTGGCCCGCCCTGCTATCGGAGAATAACATGGCAACTCAAGACGCCGAACATGCAGCAGAGGCTTCCGTAGGAATGCCACAGCTCGATTTTTCGACATTCCCTAACCAGATTTTCTGGCTGGTTGTGTCGATTGTTGTTTTGTACTTCATCGTCGCCAAAGTGGCTCTGCCGCGTATTGGTTCCGTTATCGAAGACCGGCATAACGCCGTTGCAAACGACATCGAACAGGCTGCTGATTTCAAACGTAAAGCGGAAGAAGCCGAGGCAGCATACAATGCCGCCCTGACCGAAGCCCGCGCGCAAGCGATGCAAATCGCAGGTGAAGCCAAAGCCGAGATCAAGGCTGATGTCGACGCGGCAATCGCTAAAGCTGACGCTGAAATCGCTGCAAAATCTGCCGAATCGTCCGTTCGTATCGACGAGATCCGCGCTAGCGCATTGAAAGCCATCGAAGAAGTTGCTGGCGTAGCCGCCAATGACATCGTCGCTGCAATCATGCCTTCAGCATCGGATGAAAAAGCACTCAAAGCAGCGGTTGCTGCACGTCTGAAAGGGTAAACGATTATGAAACGTATTGCTCTATTGGCTTCCCTGTTGGCAACTCCGGCGTTCGCGTCTGGTGGTGACTATGCATGGTACAGCCTGAACGACACGAACTTTGTGGTTCTGATTGCTTTCACAGCCTTCATTCTGGTTTTGCTTTACTTCGGTGTTCCGAAGTTGATCGCAAAAATGCTGGATGATCGCGCCGAAGGCATCAAATCCGAGATCGACGAGGCACGTGCCCTTCGCGAAGAAGCCCAGACAATTCTGGCGTCTTTTGAACGTAAGCACAAAGAGGTTGAAGGTCAGGTTGCAGGCATCATTGAACACGCCAAAACCGAAGCCGAGATCGCTGCCGAAGCGGCCAAAGCCGACCTGAAAGACAGCATCGCGCGCCGTCTTCAAGCTGCTGTGGATCAAATCGCATCTGCTGAAGAAGCGGCTGTTCGTGAAGTCAAAGACAAAGCGGTTAACATCGCGATTGCTGCGGCTGGCGAAGTCATCGCATCCAACATGTCAGCCAAAGACGCTGGCGGGTTGATCGACGACTCGATTGCCGTTGTCGGAGACAAGCTTCACTAAGCTTTTCGATATTTAGAATTGGAAAACCCGGCCATTGCGCCGGGTTTTTTTTATTGCGTAGGCAGCCGTTTCATTGCCCATTGAGCGGCATCACGTATGATGGCGTCTTCATCGCGAAGCAGCGGGTGAACGTATTCACGCAAGCCAACCTCACCAGAGTTTCCGATGGCGTATAACACGTTCCGCACAAAACGGTTTCGCCCTATCCGCTTGATCGGCGAGCCGCTAAAGACCTCGCGGAAACTCGCATCGTCTAACGCCACTAAATGCGCCAATTTCGGGCATTGCAGCTCAACTCGCGCCCAATAATTGGCGTCCTTGGTCACGCTGGCAAACTTGTTCCACGGGCAAACTGCCAAACAGTCATCACACCCGTAAATCCTGTTGCCCAGCATCGGGCGAAGGGCTTCATCAATCGGCCCGCTATATTCGATTGTCAGATACGAAATGCATTTCCGTGCATCCAGTTTATACGGTCCGACAAACGCGTTAGTTGGGCAAATATCGAGGCAATTTGTGCAACTACCGCAGTTATCGCCCTCAGGTTCGCTCTTGGTAAAATCCAGTGTCGTGAAAATTGCACCCAGAAAAAACCAGCTGCCCTGCTCACGACTAACCAAATTCGAATGTTTCCCTTGCCAGCCCAAACCCGCCGCCGCGCCCAACGGTTTTTCCATAACGGGCGCCGTATCGACAAAAACTTTGATGTCGCCACCAGCCTGTTCCAGCAACCAGCGCCCAACCCTTTTTAGCCGCTTCTTGACCAGATCATGATAATCCCGATTGCGCGCATAAACCGAAATATTGCCACGGTCTTTCATCTCAAGCAGGCGTAACGGATCATCCGCTGGCCCATAATTCTCGGTCAACATGATAACGGAACGTGCCTCTGGCCACAGCTCGGAAGGGTCCCCGCGCCAATGTTTACGCTCCGCCATCCACTTCATATCGCCGTGGTATCCACCCTCGACATAGGCCTGCAATCGCGCCGCTGCCTCGGGAATTGCGTCTGGTGAACAGACGCCAAAATCGGAAAACCCCTCGGCCAACGCATGTTCGCGAAGGCGCTGCAAAAGACCGTCATTTGCGGCCGGGCCCATCTAGAAGTCTAGATCTGCGTAATGGGAGGGGGGTACGAAACCCGGCACAAGGTCAGACAGCAAAGGTCGGAACGCAGGGCGCGATTTTATCTTGGAATACCAGTCACGCACCGCTTGGTTGCGCGCCCAATCGACATCGCTGATATAGTCGAGGCAACTAAGCTGTGCCGCCGCAGAGAAGTCGGCGATCGTCATCCGGTCCCCCGCCAGCCAGCGCCGTTGTTCCAACAGCCACCCCATGTAATCAAGGTGATATTTGATGTTTTTGGCGCCCGCTTTAATACGCGAGCTGTCCGGATATCCGGTTTTCATCAACTTCTTATTGATGCGTTCGTAAAGGAGGTTGGTCGTAACTTCGTGGTGAAATTTATCGTCAAACCATGCCGCCAGCCGCCGCGCTTCAGCCCGTCCCGCAGGATCGGATGGCAGCAAGGGTATGGCTGGATACACCTCTTCAAGGTACTCGAAAATCGCTGAAGATTCTGCCAAAACCAGACCATCGGCCTTCAACATCGGAACTTTGCCAGACGGGTTTTGCCGCAAATAATCCAGCCGTCGTTCCCACGGAAACTCGACCACCAGATCTACGTCGATCTTCTTTTCAGCCAGAACCAGTCGAATTTTCCGACAAAAGGGTGAAAGAGGCAGGTGGTATAGGCGCAGCATCAAAAATTCCTGAATATTAAGAACTTCCCTTCATTAGCCCAAATCACCAATAATTCAAGGAGAAGCTTTCGGTAAAAAGCAATTCGCCCGCCCTTCATCGCGCAAAGTCGTCGCACCGATTGCGATCCGGCTGGCGCGCCTTTGCAACGTCCGCGACAAGTTCCCAGCCGCGCGTTCCTTAGGGTTGGGCAGCACCACCGCGAGTCGCGCGGCATCGTCCACTCGCAAGTTTTCGGCCGTATTTCCGAAGTGCTTGGCGACCGCCGTATCCACCCCGAAAATCCCCTCGTCGAATTCGGCGACGTTAAGGTAGACCTCCATAATTCGCCGCTTGCTCCACAGGCTTTCGATCAAAACGGTAACGCCGGTTTCCAACCCCTTCCGCAACCAATTTCGACCGGGCCAAAGGAATACATTCTTGGCAACCTGCTGCGAAATCGTTGATGCCCCACGCCCCGAGCCATCCTCTAACGCGGCTTCGATCGCATCGAAATCAAACCCGTTATGCGCACAAAAATTCGCATCCTCGGCGGCGGCAACGGCCAAGGGGATATAGATCGACATGTCTTCCAGATTGCGCCAGTCTTTGCGAATGACGCCTAAGCGTTTGTATTCGCTATACATCACATAGGTTAATGGTGGGTTCACCCACTTAAAAACCGACACCAACGCCGTTGAAATCAACAGCAGTATCAGCAGAAACTTAACAAACGGTCGTGCAAACCAAACCACCACGCGCACCGGAAAAAACCAGTCGCGCTTGGGTTTCGGCTCTGACGGAGCCTCAAGGGGATTGGATGGGGGTAGTCTTGCCATGGTCTGGTCCGAAGTTGCCTCCGGACCAGCAAGTATCAGGCCGAAGCCGTGTTTTCAACATCGCTAAGTGGATGCGGCAAGCGGGTCAGCATTTCTTTAGGGCACAGCTGCTTGAACTTCGGCAACATCTCTGCCCAACGCAGCAGGATCTTGGCGCCTTGAACGCTGCCGGTTTCCTTAACATGCTGTTCGATCAACCCCTTAAGTTGGGCCTCCCAATGCGCGGTTTGCACCGTCTGAACCGTTAAGGTTTCCAAATTGGCACGGGTTTCAACTTCGTCGTTCGGATCCAGAATATAGGCCATTCCGCCCGTCATCCCGGCGCCGAAATTGTCACCGATTGGCCCTAGAATAACCGCAACGCCGCCGGTCATATATTCACAACCATTCGATCCACAGCCCTCGATAACAACCTGCGCCCCGGAATTACGAACGCAGAACCGCTCGCCTGCGCGCCCGTTGGCAAACAGCTTGCCGTCGGTTGCGCCGTAAAGAACCGTGTTGCCGATAATCGTGTTATCCGCCGCCACCAACGGACATCCCAACCGAGGCCGCAGCGTGATCATACCACCCGACAAACCTTTGCCGACATAATCGTTCGCATCGCCAGACACCTCGATCTTCAGGCCGGGTGCCGCGAAAGCGCCCAGTGATTGGCCAGCAGAACCGGTTAGTTTCACGGTCAAATGGTCAGGCTGCAATGAATTGCGCATCCCGAACTTGCCTACGATATGGCTGGAAACGCGTGTACCAACCGTCCGGTGCGTGTTTTGCACCGCATAGGAAAGCTGCATCTTTTCGCCGTCGTTGAAGAAGGGCTGGGCGTCTTTCACGATCTGTGCATCCAGCGTGTCTGGCACGGCTTGCCGTTCGCGGTTGCGATCATAACTAATCGCGCCTGCCTCGCTCGCAGAAATCAGAAGCGGGTTCAAATCCAGATCATCAAGATGCGCAGAGCCACGTGAAACCTGCGTCAGCAAATCTGCCCGCCCGATAACTTCGTCCAACGACCGCGCCCCGATGGAGGCCAGAACCTCCTGCACTTCCTGCGCATAGAACGTGATCAGGTTAACGACCTTATCAGCCGAACCTGTAAACTTCTTACGCAACTCGGGGTCTTGAACACAGACCCCGACAGGGCAGGTATTCGACTGACATTGGCGCACCATAATGCACCCCATCGCGATCAGCGCCGCAGTACCAATGCCGTATTCCTCGGCACCCATCATCGCGGCAATCACGATGTCACGGCCTGTACGCAAGCCACCATCGGTACGCAAAGTCACGCGATCCCGAAGGTTGTTCAGCGCCAAAACCTGATGCGTTTCGGTCAGCCCCATTTCCCACGGCAGGCCCACATATTTGATGGATGTCGCAGGCGAAGCACCCGTACCGCCATTATGCCCCGAAATCAAAATCACGTCGGCCTTGGCCTTTGCAACACCAGCTGCAATCGTGCCAACGCCGCTGGACGCCACGAGCTTAACCGTAACCTTACAACGCGGATTGATTTGTTTCAGGTCGTAAATAAGCTGCGCCAAATCCTCGATCGAATAGATATCGTGGTGCGGCGGCGGTGAAATCAACGTCACGCCGGGTGTCGAATGCCGCAAACGCGCGATCAATTCGGTCACTTTGATGCCGGGCAACTGTCCGCCCTCGCCGGGTTTCGCACCCTGTGCGACCTTGATCTCAAGCTCTTCACACTGGTTCAGATATTCAGCTGTAACGCCGAAACGACCAGATGCCACCTGCTTGATTTTAGCCGACGGGTTATCGCCGTTCGGTTCCGGATGGAAATGCGCGGGGTCTTCACCGCCCTCGCCAGAATCCGACTTCGCTCCAATCCGGTTCATCGCCACGTTCAGCGTTTTATGCGCCTCGGGGCTAAGTGCACCCAAGGACATACCGGGCGTCACAAATCGTTTGCGGATAGACGTGATGCTTTCAACCTCATCCACCGAAATCGGCTCGTTTGCTGGCTTAAAGTCCAGCAAATCGCGCAAATGAATCGGAGGGCGCGACCGCATATCTTTGGAATACTGTTTGAACAAATCGAACGAGCCACGATCACACGCGGACTGCAATAAATGCATCGCTTGCGCTTCCCACGCATGGGTTTCGCCAGATTTACGGGACTTGTAGAACCCGCCAATCGGCAAAATATCCTGCCCTTGCAACCAACCTGTCGCGTGCACCTTCAGCGCCGCGCGTTGAATACCCGTGATCCCGATACCGGAAATCCGGCTGTGCATACCCGGAAAATACTCGGCAACCATGGCGCGTGAAAGCCCCACAGCCTCGAAATTCAAACCACCGCGATAGGACGAAATCACCGAAATCCCCATCTTCGACATGATTTTCAACAGGCCTTGATTGATCGCCTCGCGATACCGGACCTTCGCCTCGTCCAACGTGCAATCCAGCAGCCCGCGCTCGATGCGATCAGCCAGTGAATCCAGCGCCAGATATGCGTTAACGGTCGTTGCACCGGCGCCAATCAGCACGGCAAAATAATGCGGGTCGATGCATTCAGCGGAACGCACGTTCAACGAAGTAAACGTCCGCAGACCTTTTTGCACCAGCCAGCTGTGCACAGCCGACGTCGCCAAAATCATCGGTATTGCCACACGCTCCGCGCTTTGATGTGTATCCGTCAGAACAATATGCGCGGTTCCGGCACGAACGGCTTCTTCGACCTCGGCCTGAATACGATACAAACCGTCTTGCAAACCCTGCGGGTCATCAACCGCAAACGTACAATCAATCGTCGTAGCACTCTCGCCGAAATACTTCATCATGGCCCAGAAACGACCGTTCGAAACAAACGGACTATCCAGCGTCAAAATCTCGGTTTGGCTACCATCTTGATCCAGCACATTCTTCAAATTCCCGAACCGCGTCTTCAGGCTCATCACCCGAAATTCGCGCAAACTGTCGATCGGAGGGTTGGTAACCTGCGAGAAATTCTGCCGGAAGAAGTGGCTCAGCGGACGATACCGTTCAGACAACACCGCCGAAGGTGTGTCATCCCCCATCGAGGCCAGAACTTCCTTACCATCCTCCGCCATCGGATGCAGGATCATCTCCATCTCTTCAACGGAATACCCCGCCGCGATCTGCCGCGTGCGCAAATCGTCACCGGTGAACTTTGGCCGTTCATCGACTCCGTCGGTTATTTCCTCAAGGTCGGTAATCGCTTCGACCCATTCACCAAACGGCGACGCAGCAGCCAACATATCTTTCATGTCAACGTCATGCCAAAGCTTGCCCTCGGCCATATCGACACCGATCATCTGCCCAGGCCCAAGCGCGCCTTTTTCAAGCACGCCCATCTCGTCCGTCGGCACCATGCCCGCTTCAGAGCCCGCCACAAGCAACCCGTCACCCGTAATCGCATACCGCATCGGGCGCAGACCGTTACGGTCAAGACCGGCACAAACCCAGCGTCCGTCTGTCATCGCCAACGCCGCAGGGCCATCCCACGGTTCCATCACGGAATTCGCGTAGGAATACATGTCCTGCCACGCTTTGGGCACAGCCGTCGCCATATTCGTCCAGCTTTCCGGTACCAAAATCGTTTTGGCCATCGGCGCATTGCGTCCGCCCCGCACCATCATTTCAAACACGGAATCCAGCGCGGCGGAATCCGAAGAACCGCGCGCGATAACCGGTTTGATATCCTCGGCCATGTCGCCAAATGAATTCGAGGCCATCCGAATTTCGTGGCTTTTCATCCAGTTAACGTTGCCCTTAAGCGTGTTAATCTCGCCGTTATGCGCCAACATGCGGAACGGTTGAGCCAACCACCACTGGGGGAATGTGTTGGTCGAATAACGCTGGTGATAAATCGCGAACGCGCTTTCAAACCGCTCGTCCATCAGGTCCGGATAGAAAACCGCAACCTGTTCGGCCAGCATCATACCTTTGTAAATAACCGAACGGCACGACAACGAACTCACATAAAGTTCAGGAACCTGCGCCGCTGCGGCGGCCTTCTCGATCCGGCGGCGAATGACATAAAGCTCGCGTTCAAACGTAACTTCGTCCACACCTTTGGAGTTCGAAATGATGATTTGCTCAATCTCGGGGCGCGTCGCGTTGGCCTTTTCACCCAAACAGGAAACATCAACCGGAACGTGGCGCCAGCCATAGATATAGTATCCCATCCGCAGAACTTCGGTCTCGACAATCGTTCGGCACGTTTCCTGCGCGCCAAAATCCGTGCGCGGCAAGAAGATCATGCCAACAGCGATCAGATTATCGTCAGGCTCGTGGCCTGTGCGCCGGATTTGGTCATAGAAAAACTTTATCGGAATCTGCACATGGATGCCGGCGCCATCGCCGGTTTTGCCGTCCGCATCAACCGCCCCGCGATGCCAAATGGCCTTTAGCGCGGCGATGCCGTTCTCGACGACGTCGCGGCGTGGTTTTCCGTCAATGGAAACAACTAGGCCAACACCACACGAAGAATGTTCGTCATCCTCGCGGTACAGTCCGTTTTCGGCCAAATTTTTGCGTGCTACTTCGTGTTCAGCGGCCCATTTTTCGTCATACTTGGTCATACTAAAACCTCCGAAGTGAATAGTTGGTTAATGCATATAGTAAGGTCTCGTGACCCATTAACCTTTTGTTTTTGTTTGTTAACGCCAATTTGTGCATACGCGTTGTGCACAGGTTGTGTACGTGTTGTGCACGCGTGATTTCCGAAAGAATTAACCATTATGAACCCCCGCTAAGAGATTTTGCGATGCTATCTGCCGCGTCACGCCCATCCTTGATGGCCCAAACCACAAGGCTCGCACCGCGCACGATATCGCCGATGGCATAGACGCCTTCAAGGTTCGTTTCATGCGTCTTGAAGTCCGCGGAAACTGTACCCCAACGGGTAACCTTCAGCTCCGGTGTGTCCCACATTACAGGCAGTTCCTCAGGCTCGAAACCCAGTGCTTTGATGACTAAATCGGCCTGTTCAACGTAATCGGCACCTACGATTTCCTCGGGTGCTTGCCGCCCCGTCGCATCGGGTGCTCCAAGGCGCATTTTCTGCACCATTACGCCGGTAACATTGTCATCGCCGGTGAAGCCTTTGGGGGCTGCAAGCCACACAAATTCGACACCTTCTTCTTCAGCGTTTTGTGTTTCACGAACAGAACCCGGCATGTTTGCCCGATCACGGCGATACAAACATTTCACCGATTTCGCACCTTGTCGAATGGCCGTACGCACGCAATCCATTGCCGTATCACCGCCACCGATCACGACAACATTTTTGCCCTCGGCGTTCAGCTCTCCGCTTTCGATTTCCGGCACGTCATCGCCAAAATTCAGATGATTACTTGCGGTCAGGTAATCCAAAGCCTTAACGATTCCGCCAAGACCCGAACCCGGCCCGCCGAGATCACGAGACTTGTAAACCCCAGTCGCTATTATAGTAGCGTCGTGTTTTCCCCGAATTTCCGCAAACGAGATGTTCTCGCCGATCGCGCAGTTGTTAACTATTTCAACACCGCCATCTTCCAGCAATTTCACCCGGCGCATGACGATATCTTTTTCCAGTTTGAACCCCGGAATTCCATACGTCAGCAGCCCACCTGAACGGTCGTTGCGGTCATAAACCGTCACCTTGAAACCTTGTGCGCGCAGTCGGTCGGCCGCGGCTAACCCGCCCGGTCCAGCACCGATGATCCCGACACTCTCCTCACGCTCCGCTATCGGCGCGACGGGCTTAACCCAACCCTTATCCCAAGCCGTATCCGTAATATATTTCTCGACCGCACCGATTGTCACTGTTCCGTGGCCGGACTGCTCGATCACGCAATTGCCTTCGCAAAGGCGGTCTTGCGGACAGATGCGACCACAAATTTCGGGGAACGTATTTGTCGCTTGGCTAATCTGGTACGCTTCTTCCAAACGGCCGGTTGCCGACATCAGCAACCAGTCGGGAATGTTGTTGTGCAACGGGCAATGGGATTGGCAATACGGCACGCCACATTGCGAACATCGGCTGGCTTGTTCGGCCGCCTTTTTGTTAATGAATTCGTGGTATACTTCCTGAAAATCATCGCGCCGATCCTCAGCGGAGCGTTTCTCAGGCATGTCGCGCGCAACATTAACAAACTTCAACATAGGCTGCATTGCCATCCCAAAACCCTCTTCCAAGTATTTTATATCCCAACGTCCTTAGTACTTGCAGTACACGAACCAATAAAGACAGTATAGCTGACCTAAATGAAAGATATATCCCCCAAATCGAAATAAATTGGATAAATTGCCAAATAATAGGTCGCACGTGTTTACTAAATCAGAGAATGACCTTTGAAATAAGGCTATATACTGTGCCGCCTATTGATTCGATTTATTCAGGGTTTTTCCAATGCCGCTATTATACCTGCTGATTCTTGCTTTGATTCAGGGCCTGACCGAGTTTTTACCGGTCTCATCTTCAGCACATCTGATCCTTTTGCCGACGCTGATGGGAACAGAAGATCAAGGCTTGGCATTGGACGTTGCCGTGCACGTTGGTACGCTGTTTGCGGTCATCCTCTACTTCCGAAAAGATGTCGCGATGGCCCTTCGCGGGGTGCTTGATGTATTGCGCGGAAACGTGAAAACCGAAGGTGCACGGCTAGCGATACTGTTGGTGATTGCGACGATTCCGGTCGTGATCTTGGGGCTAATATTGAAGGTGACAGGTCTGGCCGACGCCATGCGCTCCATTGCGGTAATCGGTTGGGCGATGCTTGGTTTCGGCGTGGTGCTTTATTGGACAGACCAGCGGGGCAACACTGCGAAAAAGATGGGCGGTTGGACGATCCGAGAAGCCATCGTTCTGGGCCTATGGCAAGCGTTGGCATTGATCCCGGGAACCTCGCGTTCAGGTGCAACAATCAGCGGGGCGCGGATGCTTGGATATGGCCGTGAACAAGCGGCACGGATTTCGATGCTGATGTCCATCCCGACGATTATCGCGTCGGGCAGTTTGCTGGCTTTAGATGTCGTTGGACAAGCGGATTGGGCGTTGGCAAAAGATGCCGCCATCGCCGCAACTATGGCGTTCGTGGCGGCCCTTTTCGCGCTGACACTTATGATGCGATTATTGCGCAGCGTCAGCTTTACACCCTACGTCGTATACCGAATTGTGCTAGGCGTCGTGTTGCTAGTGATCGCATATACCTGAATTAATTCAGGCCTTTACCCGACTCGGTAATCGCCGTGTACTGCCCGTTCGCGCGGTAATGGTATAGGTAGCTATCCAGCACGGATTCCATAGCTGTTGGCTCAATTCCAAATTCGGCAAAGCCAGCAGATCCATCACTGACGACATTATCAACCTGTAACATCTTCAACTGATCGCGCGTTAACATTGCCGGAACCAATCCGCCTGTCAGTTTTTCGATCATCTCAAAACCCCAAGCCTTCATGCGTGCAAGCCCGAACGGCGCGTCCACAATAATACGACGTCGGCCAGCCACTTCCATAACGCCCTTTGCCAAGTCGCGCAGCGAAACCGCTTCGGGCCCGCCGAGTTCGTAAATACCACCCGTGACATTATTGATAATCGCAGCCTCGACCGCGGCAGCGACGTCGTTAACATAGACCGGCTGGAATTTCGTGTCGGCTCCAACCAACGGTAAAACCGGGCTTAAGCGGCTGAACTCAGCCATACGATTAAAGAACCGGTCCTCGGCGCCAAAGATTACCGAAGGGCGTAATATCACGGCATCCGGCATTGCTTTCAACACAAGCGCATCGCCCTCCGCTTTGGTTTCGGAGTAGACGCTTTCGGCATCTGCGTCAGCACCAAGGGCCGATATGTGTACCAACTTGGAAACGCCTGCTTCGGCACTTAGGCGCGCAATCAGATCGGCGGCATCAACATGCACATCCTCGAACGACTGAAACTTGGTCTCTTGCGAAATACCAACACAGTTAACAACCGCATCCGCGCCCTCGATCGCGTGACGGGTCGATGCTTCGTCGCGTACGTTGCAAAGTATGGGTTCTACCTGTCCTACATCGCCATACGGCTTAACATACATAGCTTCGTTCGGCCGGCGAACCGCAACACGGACACGCCACCCGGCACGGGCCATACGATGGGCGACATAGCGGCCGACGAATCCCGAGCCACCGAAAATTGTGACTGATGGAGTTGTGTTGGACATGGCAGAGACTCCTTAATTTATACGTAGTTAATGCAATACGCCTCAAAGGAACGGTGAACAAGATGGATTTAGTCTTAAGGGCCGGATATTTAGACAAAGCCCCGTTGACAGCCTCCATTTGCGGGTATAAATCGCGCTTGCACACCTGCCCAGGTGGCGGAATTGGTAGACGCGCTAGCTTCAGGTGCTAGTGTCTGTATGGACGTGGAGGTTCGAGT